>CAYGPI010000004.1:0-14505 GCA_964351745.1 uncultured Francisellaceae bacterium | reverse complement strand
CGTAGAGAATCATTGCCATCTCCACCTGAGACAATATTATCACCATGGCCTGTAGCAACAGCATAATCATCGCCTTCTCCGCCAGATAGAACATTATCCCCATCACCAACACTATAAATTCTGTCGTCTCCAATACCACCTACTAAATGATTATTGCCATCACCTGAAGATTTAATATAATCGTCGCCTTCACCACCATCTAAGTAATTATCGTCAATGTCACCTTCACTCATATCATAAAGACGATCATCGCCCTCATCACCAAATAATGAGTCACTCCCTACACCACCAGACACACGATCATTACCTTCACCACCAAATAAAGCGTCATTGCCCTGATTACCATCTAATCGATCATTGCCTTCCTCTCCAAAAATTAAATCATTGCCTATTTCTCCAACAACCTTATCATGGCCACTTCCTGCATGAACGACATTATCCATATTGTCTTCTATAGACAACGTTTGGCTATCAACATTTAACTCAACATCAACTGTCTTTGATGTCATGATATCTACTAAAGGATTTGTTTTTAAAGTCACCTGTTCAGCAAACGAAGAAGACGCCTTATCAGAGACATTTATTTCCCTCGACTCTTGAAGTTGATTGAGCATAACACTCATACCATCACTGTTTTCAACGTTTTTTACGATATCATAACTAAATTTTTGATTGGTACTAGTCTCATAGAGCTGTTGATTATCATGAGTATTGAAAGAGACGGCATAGGGCTCTGAGTTTGAAACCATGTGTTGAGTCGTTGGCTTGCTATCCAAAGACTCAAGAGCTACCTCTATATTTTGCATACCTGAGAAGTTTTGAGTGTAAGCTCCTACCGTGATAGCGTCACTCATATCAGGCGTGATAAATTGTTCGTCTTCTTTATCCGTCATGAGTGCAGATATCTGTGTCAATTCTTGTGAGGGATTTTCATTCTCATTGACTTTTTTATTTAACTGAATGTTTGATAGTTCATCAAAATTTTTACTATCACTAAGTGTGCTGGTATAGGAGCTATCAAAGACATCCTCAGAGAACTGCTGATGATTATTTTGCATAAACAATTCTTGAATTTCTTCAAAAGAACCTTTAGAAGCGGGATGCTTCAAATCAGCCTTGCCTTTAGCCATGATTTACTCCAATGTACCGGTGAAACACTTAGGTATCTTGGCTTCCATGCCTATGCTTATCCTCTATAAAATGCTGCTCCAAGCCAAATTTTCTATATCATAAAACTCTAGTAAACTACCATCAAACATCGTTAAGAAGCCATTCGCAGAGCCATCAAATGATGAAGTTTGAATATCATAATGATGATCAGCGGTTAAGATTGAATTGCCACCTTGACTGTGCAAAACCCATTGATTGGCACTAACTTGGGAAATTTGTTCAACAAATATATTAAGCTCAATGGTATCTGTCCAAAGACCAGATCCACCATCCACAACATCGTTATGACTATCCACACCAAAGATAAAGATATCGTTGCCTTCATGTCCGTATAATCTATCAAAACCAGCACCACCTATAAGGACATCATCCCCCTGATGACCGTAAATCAAGTCATTACCACTGCCGCCATCAATAACATCGGAGCCTTCACCACCATGCATGCGATCATCACCCTGCTCACCATACATTTTAACCGGAGAGTTATTCCACACATAAAAGAAATCATTCCCAGAGCCGCCAAAAAGCTGATTCAAACCCGCCCCTGAGGCGTAAAGTGTATCATTACCTTCACCGCCATAGCTGGTATGATTGCCACCACCTGATGCATATAGGATGTCTCGTCCCTCGCCGCCATATAATTCATTGTGGCCATTGCCAATGGCAGTAAGTTCATCATCACCAGGACCGCCGTGCAAGATATTGTTTTCATTCGTGGCAAAACTCAGATCATAAAGCTGATCATTCCCTTCACCACCATCAAGATAATCATGACCTAAACCGCCATCTAGATAATCATCCCCTTCGCCTCCATAAATCACATCATGACCTGACTCACCATATAATTTATCAGATCCTGAACCACCATCCATGTAGTCATCGTTGAGCCCACCCATCATCACATCAGCGCTTTCCAAGCCCAACATATAATCGCGAGCTTGAGTACCGTTTAACCAATCACTTTGTGGTGTTCCTGTGATATAATTCCACTGACTAGGTAAAGAAACTGAAGCATCTCCAGGGCGCTGTAAATAGTAATCCTCAATCGCTTCTTTGCTATCATATAGTAAGATTTCCTGCTTAAAAGGCTGCTCTACTTGAAATTCAGTCGTAGGTATTTTCGGCCAATCTAAAATTTGAGCTTCTTGTTTTATCTCTGTATAGAAGAGTAAGTCTGGCAATATCGACTCAACATAAATTTCACTCAAATTTTCATAGACATCAGTGCGAACATTTTGAGATGCTTCGTCAACGCTATTTTTTGTTGATAAACTTTCTATAGGTGCTTCTAATGAGACTGGTGGAGCTACATCAAGTATATCCCTGATATCATCAGTAGACATCAGAGCAGCATCTTCTAAAAGAGCACGATTAATATTTAGTTGAATATTAGCAAGCTGATCAATTTGATTAAATGAGCCCATTGATGACATAAAAACATGCTCCACAGCACTTCCTATGTCAACCTCAATTAACTTCGATGATAATATCTCATCCAGTGTCTTATTGATTTCATCTGTTTCAACACTAGCTCTATAATCAGCCACGACAACTCCTACTTCAACATTGAGCTGATAAAAAACAAAATTTCAGCCGAAAATAGCGATGACGGCTCCATCGTTCACACCAATTAGGCCCAAAATACTGTAAGCCCCAAAAGTTTCATAAAAAACCTGATTTAATATCCACATGAAAGAACAAAATATGTTTTTCTCTATCATGAAACATAGTCAATCAACTACAATTATAGTGGTTATTCATAAGGATATGGCTCGTGAGCAAAACAGTTGATGTTATTTTCAGTCAATTCAAGTCTTTAAATGTCTTAGGCATAAAGCTTAAAGAATGGCTCCCTGCCAGTGATATCCTTATAGGCCTCATTGCTTCCACTGTGTTTATCAACATCTTATCGTTAATTTTTCCATTAAGCCTGCTTCAAATTTATGACAGAATCATCCCATATCAAGCAACGTCAACACTTCTCTACTTAATCATTTTTGTCTGTGTTGCTATGGTTATAGAAATGCTACTCAAGCTCGCTAGAAACTATGTCAGTGCCTGGGGAGATGCCAAATTGGGGTACAAAAGCTCCTGTAAAGCTTTTGAGCATTTGCTATATGCCAGACTACCTGAGTACGAAAAAGTTGGAAGTGGCGTTCATTTAGATAGAATCAATGCCTTGAATCGAGTTAAAGATTTTTATGGTGGCCAAGCTATTACAACTATTTTAGATCTTCCGTTTGTTGTTATTTTTCTATTGCTGATTGCATTTATAAACCCCTTGATGGTCATGATTCCTCTTAGTATCCAATGTTGTGTTTTTCTTATTTCATACATCAATGGACCAACACTTTATGAGGCTTTAAAAAACAAAGCAAAAACAAATGAAAAGAAAGTTAATTACATGGTGGAAATTTTAACAGGGATCCACACCATCAAGTCTCAAGGGATGGAGCAAGCCATGCTAAGACGGTTTGAGCGTTTACAAAACAGTTCGGCTTTTGATGACTTTGATTTTTCTCAATCTAACGCAACTCAAAATCGAGTTGGCAGCCTCTTATCTCAAATCAATCTCATCGCCATCGTTTTTCTTGGGGCTATCTTAGTGATTTATCAACAGATGACACCAGGTGCTGTTGCAGCTTGTATTCTACTTTCATCAAGGTGCATGATGCCCTTTATCAAAGCTATGAATTTATGGAGCCGCTTCCAAAGTATCAAACTCGCTGAGAGTAAAAATAAAATGATTCTAAGCTTACCGCTAGAATCCAAAAATAGTGACCAATTGCTAGATATTCAGCATGGTAAAATCGACTTTGAAAATGTTAGTTTTGGCTATGATGACTCCGACACCAACCTCATTCATGAGTCCTCGTTTTGCATCGAAGCTGGCGAATCTGTTCACCTTGAGTCTCATGGAGCGCAAGGCAAAACAACTGTTTTTCTTCTTCTCAAGGGACTGCTTAAACCAAAATCTGGTCGTATCTTAATTGATAACAGACCGTTAAGTGACTACACTGAGGAAACTTTAGGCGAAAAGATCTCATATATTCCGCAAGATGGTATTCTATTTCAAGGAACCATTTTAGAAAATTTAACGCTCTTTCGAGATAATGAGTATGCTAAGCAAGCTAAAGCTCTTTGCAAAGAACTTCAATTAGATGTGATTATTGAAAAAATGCCTCAAGGATATCACACACAACTAGGGCAGGGATCTGTGGATTTTGTTTCTAAAGGTATCAAACAAAGAATTATCATTGTAAGAAGTCTTGTCGACTATCCAAAAATTATTCTTTTTGATGAAGCAAACTCTGCCATGGATATTGCGTCAGATAAAACCCTTCAAGAATTTTTAGCAAAACTTCATCATCGAGCAACTCTTATTATGATCACTCACAGACCATCGCTAGCAGCTATCTCAGATTCAAAATTACGACTATCGAATCATGTCATTGCGCGAGTCAACTCATGAGTATTGAAATGCAATCTACTCCCCCTGAAGAGTTCCACGATGACATCACTAATTTTTTCAAAGAAGACTCTGAATTTGTTCATTTGCTAGAGCCTTTACTCGTAGCTCTATCTTGGCCTGGGTCTTATAAACATTTGGTTGAAGCTCTTCCTCATTACTCACAAAATCTTGATTTAACTGGTTTTAGAAATGTGATGGCGATGCTGAACTACCATAGTAAATCTGTGACCATCAATCTGGATGATATCGTTGACGAACTGCTGCCTGCATTATTTATGCCTGAAGACTCACTCTCATATATTCTAATGAAAACAAGTAAGGATGGCCTTATAGTCTATGAAAGCGAAACAAGAAGCTATCAAACCATCCAACCTAAAGGCATTCGAGGCGAACTTTATATTTTTGAACCAATGACCAACCTTGAATCACTTCAAGGCACCGATCATTGGTTTCACAAAAGCATGAAGCGGTTTCGTCTTGTCTTCTTACAAATATTCTTTATTTCTATGCTTATTAATTTAGCCACGCTAATCACACCTCTTTTCATCATGGGTGTCTTTGACAAAGTTTTTACGAGTGATTCAGTTTTTATGTTAAGCCAACTAACCATCGGCATATCTATCGTTATCACTGGCGGATATGCTCTAAGCAAATTAAGAACCTATATGCTTAGCTATATAGGGGCTAGATTAGACATTACCGTTGGCGACGCGATTTTAGAGAGACTCTTGTTTTTAGCACCTGGCTATACTGAAAATGCACCCATTGGTTCACAAATGGCTCGTATTAAAGATTTTGACAGTATTCGTGAGTTTTTCACAAGCCCGACGGTCAGTATGCTCTTTGAATTACCTTTCGCTCTTTTGTTTTTGACAGTCATTTGGATACTGGGCGGTTGGATTATTCTTATTCCAGTATGCATGCTTGGTTTGTTCACAGGATTATTCTATTTTTTCAATCCTCACATTCTTAAATCTATCAAAAATACAGCTCAATTAAATTCACAAAGACAATCTTTTCAACTTGAAACCTTATCTAATATGCGTGTGATGCGACTTCTTGGTATACAGCAAAGATGGTTAGATCGATACAAGCTATATACAAGTCAAGCTTTAGCTTCTGAATTTAAAGCATCCATGTTCACACAAACCCTTAGCACCATTTCTGAAACAATCATGATGATGTCTGGACTATTAGTGGTTGGCTTTGGTGTTCTTCAAGTGATTCATGGCTCCATGTCCGTGGGTGCTCTGATTGCATGCATGATGTTAGTTTGGCGAGTACTTTCTCCAATCAAAACCTTTTTCTCCATGTTACCTCGGATGGATCAAGTGTTTACAAGCATCAAGCAGGTTAACCACCTTATGAAAATTCCATTAGAGCGATCGCCTCATAAAATTGTTCAGTCTCTTACTTTAGACTCAGGTCAAGTAGAGTTCAATCGTGTTAGCTTTAGGTATCGCCAAGATATGATGCCTACTTTGTTGGGCATTTCGTTTAGAGTTAACTCAGGTGAGCTTGTGGCTGTTTGTGGACAAAACGGCAGCGGAAAATCAACGTTGTTAAAGCTGATTGCTAATTTATACCCCATTCAAGGCGGTAATATATTTGTTGACCAATTGAATTTAAAGCAGATTGACGTGATTGAGTTACGGCAAACCATTGCGTATTTACCACAAAACTCTTGTTTATTTTACGGCACGATTGCGCAAAACTTGCGTTTTGCTGCACCACTGGCCGATGATGATGACCTTGTTGAAGCGACTAGGATTGCAGGTGTTTATGATGAGATTAGAAAGTTTCCAAAGGGATTCGACACTCAAGTGGATGATCATGCGAACAATTCTCTATCTAAGAGCTTCCAGCAAAAAATCATGCTAGCTCGCACCTTGCTAAAAAAATCTGCCATTCTACTATTGGATGAGCCAACGAATTATCTTGATCATGAAATGACGGAGCAATTCAATAAAACCATTGAAGCCTTGCGTGGGAAAACCACCATTTTTCTTGTGACACATAGACCTCAACAAATGAAAATGGCAGATAGAATTTTATATCTTGATCAAGGGCACTTGTTACTCAACGGTCCTCCTAAAGATATCTTGCCAAAGATACCTTTTAATATGCTATAAAGGATGTACAAAATGTCTGGCATGACTAAAAAATCAAAGCTTATCCATGAGCATCGCCAATTGAAACATCTTCTGCTATCTGCAGCCTTGGAAGAAGCCGGCGCGCCAAAGGTTATTTTAAAGAGTATCATGGTGACGGGTGCTATTCTTCTCTGTGTGATGATTTGGGCTATTTTTACTCAAATTCCAGAAGTGGCTTCCGCACCCGGCTCTGTTGTACCACGAGGGCAAATCCCAATTGTTCAACACCTAGAGGGTGGCGTCGTGGCCAAAGTTCTTGTTCATGATGGCGAGCAAATTGAAGCTGGCATGCCGGTTTTTTTAATGAGTCCTACACTAGCGCTTTCAGAATTGAAAAAGCTTCATAATCATCAAACCGCTCTAGCGATTGACTTGATTAGGATAGAATCCTTTATTGAGGGTAAAAAATTAACTATTTCTGACATCACAAACCAAGTTAAAATCCCAAAGCAAATGCGAGAAGAAGATTATCAAAAAATCATTCAAAACGCTATTTCATTATCTGAGCAGCATCAGATCTCAGCTCAAAGAGAAAAATCAATTTTGAAAAAGAAGATTGCGCAATACACTAAAGACAATGATAATTTGATTTCAAAAATGAACAATATTAAATCTAAAAGGGCTAATTTAAAATCACAAGTTGACATTCATGAAAAAGGAACCATAACGCAAACAAGCTCAACGCTTAACCTATTGCAGGCCAAAGATAGATATGCCAATGTGGTGACTGATTATCTCGAAGCTGAAAATTTAATCGCCACCAATAAAAATGCTTTAAGTGAAGCAAAAGATAGATACTCAAACCTTGAGGCAACCTTGCTAGAGGAAGCCTATACTGAAAAATCACAGATTAGTAAAAAACTGTTAGAAGCGAATGATTCACTGGCTGCAACACAAGAAAAAGTTGAGAGACTCACTGTCTTCTCTCCAGTCAAAGGGATAATTAAAGGGCTTACGATTGATGTTGGTTCTGTCATTCCTCCCGGCGGCGTAGTCTTTGAGGTAGTGCCTCTCGATGAAACTCTTATTGTTGAGGCACGTGTCAAGCCTGAAGATATTGGCCATGTTGAAATTGGAGCACCTGTTAAAATTAAGATCTCTGCTTTTAACTTTTCTAGGTACGGTCAAATTACTGGTATTTTGGAAAAAATTTCACCCTCAACCTTCTTGGATGAAAATGGTCAACCTTACTACAAAACGATGATACACCTCGATAAAACGTTTGTGGGTGACAATGAAAATCGCAACCGAATATTACCTGGAATGACAGTAACGGCAGACATTATGACAGGGACTAAATCGCTTATGAGCTATTTATTAAAACCTGTACAAACCACTTTAAGTGAGTCCTTTAGAGAGAGGTAAGATTAAGGCTATCAAGACGATTGCTCTTCGAAATCCTTCCTCTTTTTATGGAGATCCTGTTTAAATTGATTGATACAATCTGAGAAGACTGTCACTTGGCCCACTTGCTCTTTTTGACCCACAAGTTTAGCGACTGATTGTGTCAGTGCTCTATCAGCAATAATCTCTAAAGCTTGGCATTTTTCCAAATATGTCCCTGAATAGCCTTTAACCTGGATTTGCTTTTCAATATATTGAATGATTTGAGCATTCATGCGCTTTGCTTGAGGATCATCAATCGTGTTGTTTTCAACAATTGTTTTAAGACTATCGACAAAATGCTGTGATTCCGGCCAGTACTGAGCAGGAATATCCTTTGGATCCATATCCTTTGGAAAATTCGGTTGTTTCGCAGAAGATTTACATCTGCCAAATAATTTAGATAGGAATTCGAAAGCCATAGCTCACCTCAATACTGCAAGAGATAAGCTATTGTAACAGGATCAAGTCAACCAACAAACTGTTAAGATAAAGAGATAGGCTGATTAAGTAACCAGCTCTGCTTCAAAAGTACGCTGTAAAAATTCACTAAAGGCGGCTCCAACCTCTGGATGCTCTACCCCAAGGGTTACTGTCGCCATTAAATACCCTAGTTTTGATCCACAATCATAGCGAGTCCCTAAAAACTCCAAGACCTGAACCCCTTCTGAATGAATAAGCTCGGCAATACCATCGGTTAATTGGATCTCTTCACCTGCTCCTGGTTTTAGCTGTGCAAGATGAGTGAAAATAGCGGGCGTTAAGATGTAGCGGCCAACAACACCTAACTCAGAAGGCGCGTCACATGCATCAGGTTTCTCCACAATGCCTTGCAAAGGTCCAACCCCATGCCAAGGTAAGTCAATATCTACCACACCATACTTATTCGATTCCTTGCGCTCAATTCTTTGAGTGGCAACTACGCTTAATCCTGTATCATCATAAATACTTAGCATCTGTTGCAAACAAGGCCTTTCTTTTGAAACGATCAGATCATCCGCTAAAAGTACAGCAAAAGGCTCATCGCCAACGACGTCTTTTGCGCAACTAATCGCATGCCCTAACCCTTTTGCTTGAGGTTGGCGAACATAGATACAGGTCACGCCATCAGGTACTATGCTTTGGACTTTATCTAACAAATCAAATTTACCTTGTTGGCTCAAGCGATACTCAAGCTCAAAATGATTATCAAAATGATCTTCAATGGCGCGTTTAGAGCTAGAGGTCACAAAGATAAGCTCTGTGATCCCTGCGCTGACTGCCTCTTCAACGGCATATTGTATAAGAGGCTTATCTACAACGGGCAACATTTCTTTTGGATTTGCTTTTGTTGCAGGTAAAAACCTTGTACCTAAACCGGCAACTGGGAATACTGCTTTACGGACGATAGGTTGCATGAACAATCCCCTTTATACGAGCTCTAGTTGTTCCATATCCTTTTGGATAAATTCCTGCTTCATTTGGTTTTCATCAAAATACTCTGGTACCAAGGCCATTAAAGATTTTAGCAATATATCTTCTCCCTGCTCATCGCATGCAAACTCAATGTTTTCGAGTAGGAGTCTCAGATTATCTGCTCCAACGGCTTTATGCCTGGCGCTTAAAATTTTAGCATGAGCCGTAGGCTTTAATTGCTCTTTTTTGTAAAACAGCTCTTCGTAAAGCTTCTCTCCTTCTCGAAGCCCTACGTACTCTAGTTGAATATCTTCATTAATCTTCTTTCCTGCTAATCGAATCATTTGCTCAGCCATATACCTTATTTTAACAGGCTCGCCCATATCCAAGACAAATAGCTCTCCCCCTTCACCGATTGTCAAAGCTTGCAGGATTAATTGGCATGCCTCTTTCGTTGTCATAAAGAAACGGGTCATTTCAGGGTGGGTTATGGTTAAAGGGCCACCGTGCTCCAGTTGCTTTTGAAAAGTTTCGACAACAGAGCCTCTTGATCCTAAGACATTACCAAATCTAACCGTAATAAATTGTGTTTTATGCCCCACTAAAGATTGGCAAACCAGCTCGGCGGCACGCTTACTAGCCCCCATAAAGCTAGTGGGATTCACTGCCTTGTCTGTGGAGACTAAGATAAACTTATGCACATCAAAGCGAACAGAGAGTTTTGCAATCTTTAGCGTTCCAAGTACGTTATTACGAACAGCAGCTCTGGGCTGACTTTGCAATAAAGGCACGTGTTTAAAAGCAGCAGCATGAAATACGACTTCTGGCTGATAAGTTTCAAAGACTTCATAGAGCCCTTTATCATCTGAAATATCAACAAGTTTAAAATGAATACTAAAAGAGGCTTTCAGTTTTGAAAATTCTTGCTCTATTAAAAACAAGTGATATTCATTGTTATCAACAACAATCAACTCTGAGGGGCTAAATTTCATGATTTGGCGGCACAGCTCTGATCCAATTGATCCGGCCCCACCACTCACTAGAACTCTTTTGGTCTGGATATGCTGAGTAATGGCTTGTTTATCTAGGGCAATGGGATCTCTACCAAGCAAGTCCTCTAGCGATATTTTCCTTAAATTCTTGATAGACACTCTACCTGAGACTAAATCATTAATCCCAGGCAAGGTATGAACTGGTAGATTTGTTGATTCACAAATTGCGTGAATACGACGCATCTCTTTAGCATTGGCTGATGGCAAAGCAATCATAATGACATCAACATCGTATTTTCGGCTTATCTCTTGTATGTCCAAACAATGGCCAACAACTCTGATGCCATGTATCTCACGCCCAATATTTTTGGCCTTATCATCGACAAAAGCAACCGGCAAATAGGGAGCCTGTTTACGTAGTAAGTCTCGACAGAGTCCTTCACCTGCAGCGCCAGCACCAACGATTAAAACTCTTTCATATCGATGAGAAAACGAAACATTCTTGTCTTTAAACCATCTATAAAATAACCTCGAACCGCCAAGACTAGCAAACAAGAAAATACCATACAATGGAAAAATAGCTCGTGGCATATGCTGAAGGCGAAACAAAAAGAACAGCGCTAGAATTGAAAATAGTCCGCCAACAACCACAGCTTTTACAATTCGCACCAAATCTGGAAGCGATGCAAAACGCCACACTCCTCGGTACAAACCAAAGTACCAAAAAGCTGTGGCCTGCGGGATCATCACCCATGGCAGCATCAAAATAGAATGATGCAAAATATCTTGTGGTATGGTGTCTAAGTTAAACCTTAGCCAATATGCTAAAAACCACGCGACAGGTATACTTATTAAATCATGCGCTAAGGCAGTCCATGGACTCTTCCATGATAGCTTTGCCATGCAAATCCCCTATTGATTATTATTATTTTTCCATTGCTCATTCAATGAGCTTTACGCATGCCAAGTCTTATACATAGGTTTATGTATTTCAATCATTAAATAAATAACTGCCATAAAGGTGACAGCCATGCTCATAAGCATCGTTAAATATTGAGGCTGCTTAAAGGCTATCCAAGCCATCCAGACTGTCACACAATTAACCGCAATAGCGCAACAAAGCACTTGTAGATGGCTCCAACCAACATGCGTTAAACGCTGATAAGCATGCATACAATGTGCTTCCATCCATCTATCACCTTTGACCATTCTTCTTAATAGAGTTACCGTCGCATCAAACCAAAATGGGCAGGTTAAAATAACCCAAAGACCATAAGGTATATTAAACCATTTGTGCGCTGAAACAGCCATCAAAGCAATTAAAAAGCCAAGAAATCCACTGCCACTATCACCCATAAAAATGTTAGCTGATGGCCAGTTCCAAGTTAGAAAGCCAAGTATAAGCGAGCAAGCTCCAATACATAAAACAGCCAATGAATAGCCACCTGATTGATACAACACAACACCTGCAAAACCAAGAACAATAATTGCTTGGGTTGCGCACAAACCATCTGTGCCATCCATAAAATTCATAAGGTTTGTCATCCATAGCATGCCTAACACGGTGCAAGTCATGACAACGGCATAGTTTAAAGTAAACCCTTGAATAAGCTCGACATTTGGTAGTGCTAAGCCAAAAACTATAGGCTCGTTCGGCAGCTTCAATAAGTACAAACTTAGAATGCAGGCTAAAGTTTGAACCATGAGACGAGATTTTGCAGAGATGCTTTTCATATCATCCTTAAAGCCCAATAAGGCAACTAAGCCTGCTGGCAAAAAGACGTAAAGCTGTTGCATAGGGATCCATTTAAAATAAGAAGCAAAGCCAAGCAAAATAATCCACATCATCGAGAAAACGATACCACCCCCACGAGGGGTTACCACTGTATGAGAAGAGCGAACATTAGGTTGGTCGACATAGCCTTTACTTAAAGCATGCCTTCTATAGATGCCGGTAAAAGCCCAGCTTAATCCAAATAATAATAATGTATAATTAGCCCAAGTCATTCTATCTCCAAGTGCGATAATTGTCGCAACACTTCAATTGGATTAGGACTATTCACAATCGATCGCCCCATTACCAAGTAATCAGCTCCACTTTCCATAGCAAGCTTGGGTGTCATTACCCTTTTTTGGTCATGCTTAGCATCTTCATCAAGACGGATACCCGGCGTGACCGTTAAAAACTCTTTTCCATACTCTTGCTTGATGAGGCTAGCTTCCAAAGCTGAGCAAACCACACCATCTAGACCAGCTTGATGACAAAGTCCTGCTAAGCGCATCACTGTTGAATCTATCGTTTCTCTCATGCCCAAATGGGTTATATCCTGCGCAGACAAGCTCGTTAGCAGAGTAACACCTATTAAAAGAGACTTGCGCTCATTAGAAGTGCTATTCACGGCTTCTCTAGCCTGTTTAAGCATATCCAACCCACCTAAGGCGTGAACGTTCATCATCCAGCAACCAAGATTGGCAGCCTGTTTGCAAGCACCATATATTTGCGCAGGAATATCATGAAACTTTAAGTCTAGGAACACATCAAACCCCTTGGTTTGAAGGAATTCTACGAAAGGTGATCCCAACTTTGTAAAAAGCGTAATCCCCACTTTCAGCCTGCAATACCTTGGATCTAATTGATTCACTAGATGGACTGCAGTTTCTCGATCTTCAAAATCAAGCGCAACTATGATTCTTGCCCCATGGTCGACTGACATATTCATTTCCTTTTACTTCCTTATCTTCACAAAGTTGCACTTTCTTTGGCCTAACACCCATCTCTTTCTAAAGAAGATATGCCTTTGAGTAAAGATATTGTTAAATTTTAAGGTAGATAGCTTATAAGTACAACATCTCTTATCGCTTAAGATTCGCCTTCAATCCGATGATTTGGCTTAATAGATGACCATTGCCTACAACTTGGGCATTGCCAATGCAATGTTTTTGTTGCTAACCCACAATGGCAACACCTATAAACTGGTTTATTTTCAAGCAACTTATCCATCAAAGTTCGAAGTAGAATCAGATCATCTCTTACCTGATGGCTGGCATCCTCTAGGTGGTAATCGACAAGGTGTCGAATCCCCCTGATAGAAGGCCGGTGACGCATATGTTTAGCTAAGAATATCGCTGCATCCTTGCCACTGCTATTTTTTTTATAACTCTGTGCACTGGCCAGAACCACACTAATCTGTGGGCAGACTTGTAGCAAATAATCAAAATAATTGACCATGGCGACTTGAGAGCCTAATTTTTCATAACAGCACTGAATATGAAAAATGACCTCTGAAATGAAGTCTAAATCTTGGTACTGCACTTGCTTGTATGCTTTCAGAGCTAGCGAATATTCCCCTTGGGATTTTCTTATGTTTCCGGTCATCAAACTAGCTCTAATGCAGATTCGATCGTAAACAAAGGCTTGCTTAAGATCTTTGAGAGCAGATTTGATTTTTCCTGTTGACCATGAAACTTGCGCTAATTCACAGTAATAATGAGCAATCTCTCGGCCCATATATTGACCAGAAACTTGCTGAAGCCTTTTAGCCATGCTAATAGCTTTTTTCCAATCTTTCTCGCGCTCAAAAATATCAATAAGATGACGAAGACTCACTTCAACATGTTTACCACGCGACTGAACCAAATCGTGAAATAGACTCTCCGCCCTATCATAAACCCCTGCCCGCATATAGTCTTGAGCTAGCTCCAGCAAAGCGGTTGCGCGTTGAAATTTTGTTAAATTAGGCTTAGCTATAAGGTTTTGATGAATATGGATTGCTTTATCCACTTCCCCTCGGCGTCTAAAAAATTTACCAAGTGTTAGAGTGGTTTCAACTGTGTCAGGACCAACATCTAGCATCCTAATGAAAGCGTCTAAGGCTTTATCAGGCTGCTCATTAATAAGATAATTTAAACCCTTATAATAATCTGAATGAAGATGACTTCT
>CAYGPI010000003.1:65098-87238 GCA_964351745.1 uncultured Francisellaceae bacterium | reverse complement strand
CTTGTCCCTCTCTAATATGCTTATTAGAAATATAAGTTTGGCCTGTTTTTTGGTCATGAAGCGCTGCATGGCGATGAAAAAAGGTACCTCGACCAACATCTTGCCCCGTCATTCGGATATTAATGCCTTGATCTAGCAAGGTCGCATATGCCATAACTTCGGCAAATCCCCAATCACAAGGCATTTCAGCATTGGCCATTTTAACCCTGTCATCAATAATTTTTTTGACACGAGCATTCAGCGTAAAGCCTTCTGGGGTCGAGTTCATTTTATCTGCAATTCTTTTAAAATCTACTTGCTCAACACATGTTCGTGTCGGTAGTCGCCAATCAGAAGAGACATATTGTGACCAATCAATCGCGTGCTCTAAAACAAGCCCTTTCACAATATGGTTGGCAACACAAGCGCCTTTATCAAGCAGATCTCTATTTTTAGCAATACAAGCCTTGGCTTCTTCCTTCGTTATGACCTTCGAGTTAACCAGACTATCAATATAAACTTTGACAGCCGTTGGGTGGCGTTTAATTTTTTGATACATCATTGGCTGAGTGGCAGAAGGCTCATCAGCTTCATTGTGACCATGGCGTCTATAACAAACCAAATCAATAATCACATCTTTGTCAAATTGCATTCTATAATCTAAGGCAAGCTGAGTCACAAAAAGAACGGCTTCAGGATCATCAGCATTGACATGAAAAATAGGAGCCAAAACAACTTTGCCAACGTCGGTGCAATACAGCGTGGAACGTGCATCATCTCGTCTTGAGGTGGTAAAGCCAACTTGGTTATTAATGACAATATGAACTGTGCCGCCAACACTGTAAGCACGAGTTTGTGACATATTTAGCGTTTCCATGACAACGCCTTGCCCAGCAAATGCGGCATCACCATGCACGGCTACCGGCAAGACTTCATGATTACCATAGCGCGTTAATCTTGAGCGAACTGAGCCATGTACAACTGGCGTTACAATAGCTAAATGGGAAGGATTAAAAGCAAGTGCGACATGAACATTACCGCCAGGTGTTGCAATATCAGCGGAGAAACCTTGATGATATTTAACATCTCCTGATTCTAAATCAACAATATTCTTGCCTTCAAATTCATCAAATAGATCACCTGTTTTTTTGCCTAGGGTATTCACCAGTAAGTTTAATCGCCCTCGATGCGCCATGCCTATCACGATTTCTTTGGTATTTTGGCTACCTGCTCGCTGAATGATTTCGTCCATTACAACGATTAAAGCGTCACCACCCTCTAAAGAGAATCGTTTTGCACCAGGGTATTTTGAGCCTAAATATTTCTCTAGCCCTTCTGCAGCAACTAACCTATCAAGAATATTAAGTTTTACGTCTTTAGCGTAATCAGGTAGGCCTCTTGCCTTCTCAATTCTGTGCTGGATCCATTGACGCTCTTCTGGCGATTGAATATGCATATATTCAGTTCCAATTGAGCCACAATAAGTATCCGCCAAAGCTCTATATAGCTCACCCAAAGGCATCTGACTTGGCCCAACAAAGGTCGAAACATCAAAGACTGTTCCCAAATCCTTAACATCTAGGCCATGGTCTTCTAGACTAAGCTCGGTTGAGTGGACATCTTCTAATTCTCGCAAACCAAGGGGATCTATCTGTGCATGCAAGTGCCCTTGCAAGCGATAAGCATGAATGAGTCTTAAAACTTGGATTTGTTTTCTTTCGTGTTCGAGACTAACATTTTGGTGAGATAAAGGAGAGCCATTTTTGTTCGAATGTCTATTTTTAGAAATCTCTATGAATTCATCACGAATGGCTTGATGGGAAACATCTCCCTCATTGTTCATAATATCAGGAAGCTGATCAAAAAGATCTCGCCACTGGGAAGGAACACTTTGTTGATCGCTTAAATACGCCTCATATAATTGCTCAACATAGCTTGCGTTATTTCCAGCTAAAGCAGAGCTTGCCCACTGGGCTTTCATTGATCCATCTTGCATATATTCTTTCACCCTATTAACACAAGGGGGTTGGCAGCACCAATGCAACTAGCTAACCAATCAAATAAGGTCACCCAACATTAGTAATTCGAACGACTCTTAAATCCCCCAGACTTTAGTTACTGAATTATACAGCAATTAACAGATTACCGCTGATGAAATAGCATCCCATTTAGATTTAGGGATGCTTTTTTATAGGTATGACACTAAACTGAATTTCATCCAGAACAATGATCTTTTAGATATCTTCTTTAAGCATTTCTGTGCGGATCATAGAAATAGCCTCTGTTGGATTAAGATTTTTAGGACAAGCATCCACACAGTTCATAATACTTCTACATCGAAAGACTTTATAAGCATCAGAAAGCTGCTCAAGGCGATCTCTTGTTTGATCATCTCTTGTGTCCAAAATAAATCTTGCGGCATGCAACAAAGCTGCAGGACCTAAAAACTTATCTGGATTCCACCAGTAAGATGGGCATGAGCTAGTGCAACAACCACAAAGAATACACTCATAAAGACCATCAAGTTTCTTTCTGTCTTCTGGAGATTGCTTTCTTTCTTTCACTGGAGGCACTGAAACATTAACCAAAAAGGGCTGAGCCTTTTTGTACTGATTCATAAACTGATCCATATCCACAATTAGATCTCGGATCACTGGCATTCCAGGAAAGGGTTTAAGAACTATCGGTTCAGACAAACTACTTAAAGGCGTAATGCAAGCTAAGCCATTTTTGCCATTAATATTCATCCCATCAGAGCCACATACACCCTCCTGACAAGAGCGACGAAAAGCTAACGTGGAATCTTGGGTATCCTTAAGCGCCAATAAAGCATCCAGCAACATGACAGCACCAGAAGATTCTAGATCTAACTCATAATCTTGCATCCGTGGCTTCTGATCGACATCTGGATCAAATCGATATATTGAAAATCGCATTGTCTGCCCCATGATTAATAAACCCTTTCTTTAGGAGGAAACGCTTCTCTGGTCGTAGGTTGCATATTTACAGCTCGAAAACTTATATTTTCTTCACCGTCACATAAAATATGCTTTAGCCAATTTTTGTCATCTCGATCTGGATAGTCTTCTCGAGAATGGGCGCCACGGCTTTCATCTCTGGTGTAAGCTGAAGCTGCTGTCGCTAAAGCAACGGCCATCAAGTTATCAAGTTCAAGAGCTTCAATTCTAGCTGTATTAAAAACTGAACTTTTATCAACTAAAACTGCGGTCTTCAAGCGTTCACGTAGTTGCTTTAAAGTCTGTATGCCTTCTTTCATGACTTCTTTTGTTCTAAAAACACTAAAATCACCTTGCATTGTTTTCTTTAATTCTCTACGGATGTCTTCAACCCGCTCACCTTGCCCAACCTTAGACTCATTCCAACGATGCAATCGAGCATATGAAATATCAACTTCATCTTGGCAAGCCAATGGCTCATCCATGCCTTGCGAGAAGATTTCATTCAAATGTAAGCCGGCTGCTCGCCCAAAAACGACGAGATCAAGCAATGAGTTACCTCCGAGTCGGTTAGCACCATGAACAGAGACACACGCACATTCACCAACCGCATAAAGCCCACTGACGATGGTATCTTGACCTTTACTGTCTTGTTTAATGACCTGTCCATTCACATTTGTAGGGATCCCACCCATCATGTAATGACAAGTTGGGACAACTGGGATTGGCGCTAAAACAGGATCAACACCAGCAAAAGTCATAGACAACTCTCTAATCCCAGGTAATCGGGATTTAATGATGTCACCACCAAGATGCTCAAGCTTTAAAAACACATGATCTTTATTTGGACCACATCCTCGACCAGCTCTTATTTCAAGAGACATTGATCGAGAAACAACGTCTCTAGACGCTAAATCTTTAGCGTTAGGAGCATAGCGCTCCATAAACCGCTCACCCTCAGAGTTAACAAGATAACCACCTTCACCACGACTACCTTCCGTAACAAGACAGCCGACACCAGCGATACCTGTTGGGTGAAATTGCCACATTTCCATATCCTGAAGTGGAATACCTGCGCGCAAAGCCATGCCTGCGCCATCGCCAGTATTAATCAGAGCATTGGTTGTTGATTGAAAAATTTGACCTGCACCACCAGTTGCTAAGATGGTCGCTTTAGATTTTAGTAAAATGACATCACCAGTTTCAATGCTCATAGCAATGACGCCCATCATGGCGCCTTTTTGATCCTTAACTAAATCAACAGCATACCACTCACTTAAAACCTGAACGTTTTCTTTCACATTATTCTGATACAAAGTATGCAACAAAGCATGACCTGTTCTATCTGCTGCTGCAGCCGTTCTTGTGGCTTGCTCACCACCAAAATTTTTAGACTGCCCACCGAAAGGCCTTTGATAGATACGACCATCATCCGTCCGAGAAAAAGGCAATCCCATATGCTCTAATTCATAGATAACTTCAGGACCTACGCGACACATATACTCTATGCTATCTTGATCACCTAAATAATCCGATCCTTTGACCGTATCAAACATATGCCACTGCCAATCATCTTCATGCTGATTTCCCAAAGCAACAGTAATACCACCTTGCGCAGAAACAGTATGAGACCGTGTTGGAAATACTTTTGAAATTAAGGCAACATTGCGGCCAGCTCTAGCCAACTCAAGAGAGGCTCGCATACCAGCCCCACCAGCACCAATAATTATGGCATCAAATGTTCTACTCGCTAAATTAGCCATATTATCCCCATAAAATTCTTATACCCCAGGCAAAATAGCCCATCAAAAAAGTCATCACAACACCTAGAAATGCCCATCGAAGCATCGCTGGTTTGATATAATCAGTCGCCACAGTCCAAATACCAATCCAAGCATGTAATGAGACGCACACCAATGCGATGAACGTTGCTATTTGTGCAAGGGGAGATGAAAAACAGTGAGACCAATCTTGAAACGATAATCCTGGATTATTAATAAGATATATTAATAAATAGATAGTGTAGCCACCAAGAAATACAGCCGTAAATCTTTGAATTAACCAGTCTTTTAAACCTTTACCAAGTGCCATATTATCCCCAAAGCCAAATAGCTGTCATGATTGTAAGAGCCACACTACTTAAAATAACTAGCCATGAACTGACACGCGCCATCATGAAAGACTCACCTAAATGCATATCCATAAGCAAATGACGAATGCCAGCTAAAATATGGAAAAGCAAGCTCGCTATCAAAATAAATAACGTGCCTTTCACTAACCAATGACCAAAAAAACCAGCTAATTGATTAAAATCATTTTCAGAAGCTAATGAGTTTTGTAAGCACCATAAAATAAAAGGTATCAGCAGAAAAATGAAAACCCCTGATATCCTATGGGTAATTGATATAATTGCCGTAATAGGTAACTTTATTGATAATGGATTTATGTTAATGGGTCTTTTATCAACCACAATTTTATCCTGTTGCAATTTAACCGATAGTTCGTATTGCGCTCTTAAAGCGACTTTGCATATTATAGTCTGACCACAAAACTTCGTGCAATGACCTATTCAGTCCTCAGGTGAGAGTTCACACCTGCTTTCTTCTCATCTTCTTTCAAAAACGCTATACTCATGGCTTATATAAAAGGAAGACTCTAAATAGTTAACTAATTAAGTAATGGAATCAATATGGCAGATAAAATTGCACAGCTCACGGTACCAGGTCATGACGAACCGATTAATCTACCGGTTCTAGAAGGAACTTTGGGGGCTAGTACTATTGATGTTAACCAGTTAAGTAAACTTGGTGTTTTTACTTACGATCCAGGTTTTAGATCAACGGCTTCGTGCGAATCAAAAATTACTTATATTGACGGCAGCAAAGGTATCTTGCTTTATCGAGGATACCCGATTGAGCAACTTGCGGAGCAATCTAGTTTTCTTGAGGTATGCTTCTTACTTTTATATGGAAACCTTCCAACCAGTAGTGAACTAACTGATTTTAAATATAAAATAAATCATCACACTTTGATTCATGAACAAATGTCTGACTTTTTACATGGGTTTAGACGAGATGCCCATCCCATGGCTATCATGTGCGGAGTCGTTGGTGCTTTATCAGCTTTTTACCATGACTCATTAGACATTAGTCATGATGAGGATCGAGATGTCGCAGCTGTACGACTCATTGCTAAAATCCCAACACTAGCTGCCATGTGTTACAAATACTCGATTGGTCAGCCCTTTATATATCCTAAGAATGATTTGGGCTATGCAGAAAACTTTCTGCATATGATGTTTTCAGTGCCAACAGAGCCATACAATGCTCATCCTGCAATCATTGATGCAATGGATAAGATTTTCACACTTCATGCCGATCATGAACAAAATGCATCGACTTCAACCGTGCGACTTGCTGGTTCATCTGGCGCCAACCCTTTTGCTTGTATTGCTGCTGGCATTGCCGCTTTATGGGGACCTGCGCACGGCGGAGCCAATGAAGCCGTCCTCAAAATGCTAGATGAAATTGGCCATGTCAAAGAAATCCCTAAATTTATTGAAAGAGCTAAAGATAAATCAGATCCTTTTAGACTCATGGGTTTTGGACATAGAGTTTATAAAAACTTTGACCCCAGAGCGAAGGTTATGCGCAAAACCTGCCATGAAGTACTTAAAGCTTTAGAGATCAAAAACCATGAAATGTTTAACATTGCCATGGAATTAGAGGATATAGCCTTAAAAGATCCTTACTTTGTAGAAAAGAAACTTTACCCTAATGTTGATTTCTATTCTGGTATTATTCTGAAAGCCATAGGCGTACCCGTCAATATGTTTACGGTCATTTTCGCCTTATCAAGGACGGTTGGTTGGATTTCACATTGGAATGAAATGATAAGCTCTCCTGATTTAAGCATTTCACGCCCAAGACAACTTTATACCGGTGAGATTAAGCGTGATTATATAGCGATGGAAGATAGATGAAAGAGCCCGTGCTCCTAGTCACAGGTGGTGCGGGCTACATTGGCTCGCATATGCTGCTTGCTCTAAAACACTTGCCATACAAAGTAGTTGTTGTCGACAACTTATCGACTGGTCGCATAGAAAACATCGTTCATGGAAAATTCATTCAAGGCGATATTCGAGACAAAGTTTTTGTAGAGCAATTATTTCAAACCTTTCAATTTGATGCTGTCATTCACTTTGCGGCAAGTGTTAGTGTTCCTGAATCTATGGTTGCGCCTGAAAATTATTTCGAAAACAACACAGTAGCAACCCTTAACCTAGTGCAGGCATGCACCAACCATCGTGTGAAAAATTTTTTATTCTCTTCTACAGCAGCAGTTTACGGACACCACGCCACTGGCGAGGTTGATGAACTATCTCAGCCAGCTCCCATGAACCCTTATGGTCAATCCAAGTTGTTAGCTGAAAAAATACTATCTGACTGCTTTTCTGCGCACCATGCAAATTACGTTATTTTTCGATATTTTAACGTCGCTGGTGTTGATCCTTCTATGTCAGTTGGACCAAGTATTCAAAAATCTAATCATCTTCTCAAAGCCGTTGTGCATACAGCCATGAAGCAGCAACCTTATTGTGAAATTTTTGGTGATGATTACCCAACGCCAGACGGTACCGGAATCCGAGATTTTATTCACGTTAGTGATTTAATAGAGGCGCATATTTTGGCGCTTAAAGCCATGTTAACCAGACCTTTACAAGAAACCTACAACTGCAGTTACGGAACTGGCTATAGTGTTCAGCAAGTCATCAACCAAGCCTCTACACTTTTTAAACATAAAATAAATGTTAAAAGATCGCCAAGGAGACATGGCGACTGTGCTAAAATGATAGCCAAACCAGATAAGCTAATTCAAGAACTCAATTGGCTCCCTCAACACAACCATCTTCATTTGATGCTCGACAGCCTAATGCGCTGGGAGCAAAAAATAAAGAAAGAGCCCATTAGAGATGTTGATCGCTGTTAACTTTTACTTTACAACTCTTTCAATATTCCAAGGAGGCTTAAGTGGCAAAGCTATATTTTTACTATTCCGCAATGAACGCTGGCAAAAGCACTAACTTATTGCAGTCAAGTTATAACTATATCGAGCGAGGCATGGATACCATCCTCTTCACCCCAAAGCTAGACAGCAGGCTCTCTGAAGGCTTGATCCACTCGAGAATAGGACTAGAAGCCAATGCCTACCCTTTTAGATCAGACTGCAACTTATACGACTATGTTGTTGAGCAAAAGAAAAAAAGGCCACGTATTCGTTGTATATTAGTGGACGAAGCTCAATTTCTATCGAAAGCACAAGTCTTTGAATTGGCTAAAGTCGTTGATGAAATAAAGATCCCTGTGCTGACCTATGGCTTGCGCACTGATTTTCAAGGTGAGGTTTTTGAAGGCAGCCAATACTTGCTTGGCCTTGCAGAAGAGCTTGTTGAAATCAAAACCGTTTGCTTTTGTGGTAGCAAAGCTACTATGAATCTTCGAGTTAGCGAAAATGGCGATGCCATCGTTGAGGGTGAGCAAGTTGAGATTGGAGGCAACGACAAATATGTTGCGACTTGTAGAATCCATCATTTTGAAGCCGTTGAAAAAACCAAGAAAAAACTGATGGCTAAAAAAGCTAACAGCGCTTAACAACAAAGAGACTCTTCTTACAAAATTAGCAAGAAGAGCTTCGTGCCTTATAGGCTATTAACTCAATAGAGTTTCTGGCGGATGAAAATCATGTCTGAGAGCATGCGCCACAGCCTGATGAGTTACTTTTCCTTTGTAGATATTTAACCCATTAAGCAAATGTGGATCTTCTAAACAGGCTTTTTTATATCCTTTGTTCGCTAATGATAAAACAAAAGGCAAAGTAGCATTATTCAATGCAAAAGCTGCTGTCCGAGGGGCGGCTCCTGGCATATTGGCAACACAATAATGAACAACGCCATCCACAACATAAGTAGGCTCAGAATGGGTTGTTGGTTTGGAGGTCTCAAAGCAACCGCCTTGATCGATAGAAATATCAACAAGAACTGTACCTGGACGCATTTTCTTAATGTGCTCTTTTAAAACTAACTTTGGAGCAGAGGCCCCAGGAACAAGTACAGCTCCTATCACCAAATCAGCTTTAGTAATATATCGCTCTATATTCGCCTTTGTTGCAAAGACCGTATTTAAAGAAGCACCAAACCGAGAATCTAAATACTCGAGGCGTGATAACGATGTATCTAATACTGTTACCAATGCTTCCATACCAATAGCCATGCGTAAAGCATTTGTTCCAGCAACACCTCCACCTAAAATCACAACTTTTGCAGATTCGACACCAGGCACACCTCCAAGTAGAACACCGCGGCCACCTTGCATTTTTTCAAGGCAATGTGCTCCTGCTTGAATAGACATGCGACCTGCGACAACGCTCATCGGGGCTAATAAAGGTAAACGACCATGAATATCTGTAACTGTTTCATAGGCAATCGCAGTAGCTCCTGAATTCATAAGACCCAAGGTTTGCTCTGGATCTGGGGCTAAATGCAAGTAAGTAAAGAGTAAATGATGTGGTCTTAACATCGCAACTTCTGGCGGTTGAGGCTCTTTGACTTTGACTATCATTTCAGCTTGTTCAAAAATTTGCTCTGCTGAATCTAAAATTTGCGCGCCAGCCTTAACATAAGTGCTATCACTCAAACCGATACCTAACCCGGCACCTTTTTGAATGTACACTTGATGGCCATGATCAACCAATTCTTGAACACTGCTTGGAATTAAACCAACTCGATATTCATCTTTCTTAATTTCTGTTGGGACACCAACTTTCATATATAAACCTCACCATTAACTGACTTGGATACTAAACTTCGGTCTTCATTTTAAACACTGAGTGTAGATTAGTCACGGTTTTAATGGTGTATGACAACGCTATGTTTGTTAGTTTTCATAACCTTTAGGGGTCTTTGGTGGTATGGGGTATATCTAAGGGGCATTCTAAAATGAACAAACTCATAGCAATTTGGCTGATTGGTTTATCATCAATCATGCTTTCAAGCTCAGCACAAGCTATTCGACTTGAGCCTATCTTTATTGTTTCATCGGCCCCTCAAGTTATGTCGTATGGCTCGAGTACATTCTACTGTTATCCGAATCATTTAATTGTGCCTACAAATAACCATTACGATCAGAGAACGATACGTGATATGGCCCGCTTATCGAGGCACCTTGGGTGGCAACACACTTACATCTTGTCTCCGAGACACCAGTATGGTGTCCCATCAAAATATAGTAGGCTTGCTCAAAGAGAATTTTATCGATATGGCGTTAACTACAGTTACTATTACCCTCAGGAGCGGTATAGCTATCAAAAACCAAGAAGTCACTATAAGCAAAATAACCATTTTTATAGAGATGACTACCAACGTCGCGGTAAAAATCGTCACAATAGCTCAGGGATTACTTTTAGATTTAGCTTTTAAACTTGACTAAATATTATCTAATAATTTTTAACGGGGAGGACGCAGTACCTCCCCTATTCCATTTTATAAGAAAAAGTACAGTCTAAGCTGGTGCAACTAAGCGCTAGTTATAGGATAATCACGGAAGGATTGTTGCCTGTATTTGCATCATTAAGAGGGAATTATGAAAGGAATTCGAAGCGCACTGACTTTTCTGTGCTTAAGCGCTGCTACTGTATTATGCTTCACAGCAAAAGTATCTGCCAATTACGGGGAGCCATTTAACTACTATGTGCCTGCTCCCAGTAAACTTTTAGAGAATGTAGAAAAATACCATTTAAATCAAGGTATTGATAAGGTAAAGCAAGGTAAGTATGAATATGCCTGGAGCGAGTTTGCCTTTATACTTCACTATTTTCCTAACCATCCTAAAGCATTAGAATTAGTTGGTGATCTGAGCATTCAAATGGAAGGGACTGAGCGAGCAGAAAGGTATTTTGAGACAGCTTTGCGCCTATTCCCAAATGAAAGCGAAACACATGCTCTACATGGTGTATTTTTGCACAAGTTAGAAAAATTTGAAGAAGCGGTTAATGCTTATCAGAAAGCCATTGCATTGAATGATAAAGTCATCGATTATCATTACAACCTCGGCTTATCATATTTTGCTTTAAAAGATTACAATAAAGCGAATACGCAAGCTTCTATTGCCTATGGTAAAGGGTACCCTTTGCCTGGCTTGCAAAATAAATTAGAGGCCGTTAATGCCTGGTCTAAGCCGTCAAAAAAATCTTAATGAAATTTGATGAGATAGAATCTTTTTGGACAACTGACATTAATCAGCTGCTAGGTGATAAAGAGGGCTGGGATGATTTAAGTGAAAAAAAAAATCATGCCAGCTTTTTTTCATCTGATTGGTTTAAAGCGACGCTACAATGGCAAGATAAAAATACCACACCTCTTTTCTGGGTAGCAAAACAAAGTAAAATAATCAAAGCATTGATGCCTTTGTGTATCAAACAAAAGAAAATCAAAGGCATTTCTCATCGTGTTGTTGAGTGGTTAAAAGTTCCAGATTCACAATTTTGTGACATGATTGCCGCCTCACATGATATAACGATTTACTTAACCAAATTCTATTCTGACCTTTTTAGGTCGGCTCCTCACTGGGATAAAATTGAACTTTATCCCGTAACGGATACTTTAAAAATGCATGCTCAAGCATGTCAACTTCCTTTGAAATTAAAGACTAAGGCTGCGAGTCTTCATTATTGGATTGATCTGAACTCAAGTTGGGTAGATTATTATGCGACGAGAAGCAGAAGATTAAAAAAGAGCAATAATCACCTTGCTAATCGTTTAGAAAGCCAAGGTAATATTGAGATTAAACAGATTGTTGATACCCAAAATTATACTTTTGCAGACATTATAAGCACTATTACTAATATATCAAAAAGCAGCTGGAAGCTATCAACAGATACCACTTTTAATCAACATGGCCCACATCAATTTATATCCATGTTAACCAAAAATGCTTTAAATCGCAACGAATTTTCTCTATGGCTACTTTTGCTAAATGGTACTTGTATTGCTTATGAGTATCAATTGAGTCGGCAAAACAATGTCTACGCCTTAAGATCGGATTTTGATGAAAAGTATAGGGATCTATCACCTGGGAGCTATTTAAATTGGAAAATTTTAGAAAATATTTTTTCAACGCCAGCACAAGCTTACTGGATGGGCCCAGGCACTAATACTTACAAAACTCGATGGGAAAACAATCAGTTAAATTTGTCAAAATTAGTAGGCTACGCAAGTACAATCAAAGGTCGGCTATTATACGGTATCAATGAAAGTATTATCCCTTATCTCAAAGCAAGACAAAAACAAAATTAGGTGGAGAACTTAGTATGACAGCTTTTTCTGGCTGGGTCGGTGGCAACCATAACTATGAAGAAATGAAACGCCAACTAAAGTTAATGGCAAGTTTCATGCCTTGTGAGCAAACCCAATCTGTTTATCTTCCTGTTGGAGCCATGATTGCAGCGAAGCATCCTCCTGTAGAAATTTTGCAAAACGGCACAGCATCGATTGCAGTCATCGGTGATGTATATTGGCACCACAAACGTATGCCTAAGCATTATAAACTTTCTATCGAAGAAGTTTTGGAGGCTTATTTACACCAGGGTGCTCAATGCTTAAATACTTTTCAAGGTGAATATGCTATTAGTATTATACTTGCTGAGCATAACGAAGCGTTTTTAGCCTGTGATCGTTTTGGTTCATACCCCTTATATTTTTCTGACTACAAAGCCCATTTTGTATTTTCAACTCATTTAGATGCTATCAAAAGTCATATGGCAGTTGAATCTCATTTAAACCATCAGTCTATTTATGATTATTTCAGCTTTCACTTTATCCCAACGCCTAGCACTATCTATCGAGATATTGAAAGAGTGCAACCTGGCCACTATATTTTGCATCGAAAAAACAACACTATTTGCGTTCCATATTGGCAACCTGCCTCCTTTCCAAGAAAATCCAGCTCCTTCCAAAAAAGTAAGACCCTTCTTAAGACTCATTTATCTAGAGCAGTGGGCAAATATGAGGGTGAGCATGTTGGTGCATTCCTAAGTGGAGGTCTAGACAGTAGCACTATCGCAGGTATGATGAGCGAACTTTACAAAGGTCCCGTGCCAACTTTCACGATAGGATTTGATAAAGATCCTTACGATGAAAGTGATTATGCCCAATGTGTTGCAAAGCATTTTAAATTGAAATATCACTATAGAAAGCTCATGGCCCAAGATTTGATGGAGGCATTACCAAATATCCTTCAGAAAATGGAGCAACCTTTTGGAAACTCGTCTTTGATAGGTACTTACTTTTGTGCCCAGCTAGCCAAAGAGCATGGTGTGCATACACTATTAGCTGGTGATGGCGGAGACGAAATCTTTGGTGGCAACAACCGATATCTGCCTCATTTTTGGTACGATCAATATAGGAGAGTCCCAAAATTCTTACGATGGCTCATGGTTGAAGGACCGGCAAAGCCCTTCTCACAAGAAACCTCTTTCAATCTGTTAAGAAAAATTAAGAAATTTATTCGTTTATCTAAGCTCTCAATACCAGAAAGAGAGTTTGAAACTAATTTACTCAATCATCTTGGTGCGGAATCCGTTTTCACAAAAGCCTTGCTTCAGAAATTTGATCCAGTTAGCGCGCAACAACTATTAAAGGACAGCTATCAAGAAGCTCAAGGTAAAAGTTGGCTTAATAAATTATTGTGCAGTGATCTAAAATGGATTCTCGCTGATAACGATATTCAAAAAGTTAGAATGAGTTGTCACATGCATGACATTCAAGTTCACTTTCCAATGCTTGATGATCCATTAGTTAGATTTGCGATGAAATTACCTGATCATTATAAAGTAGGAAAAAGTGGCTTGCGGCCTTTTTATAAGAAAGCCCTAGATGGATGGCTTCCTAAAGCTTTGATGAATAAACCTAAACATGGTTTTGGTGTTCCTTTTGGTGCCTGGGCCTTAGAGCATGCTCCGCTCAAATCCTTTACCTTTGATAATCTTCATCAATTAAAACAAAGAGATATTATTCAGCCAGAATTTATTGACAGGCTTTTAAACAAACTTCTCCCTGAATATCCAGGCTTCTATGGAGTCATGGCATGGGACTTATTAACTCTAGAATGCTGGCTACAGAAACATCCTATACATCAATCGCCTCTCACGAATAAAGCATGGGCGGAAGAAATATCAGAAATATCTTAAAAATGTATAGCTTTCATTTCAGGGATATGCCTTAATATAAATGTAACCATAATAAAGATAACCATAGACAAGGATCGTCATGGGAAAGTTTCTAGAGAGCACTACTAGCTCATCAATCAGGCCAGTTATAGATATGTTAGCGATAAGAAGAAAGAGTACAGAGCAATCCTCTTCAATCAACCAAGATAAAATATTTTCTGAAGTTGAGCTCACCATTTTCAAAACCCCAAGCCAATCACGCTTAACAATGAAACAATTAGTCCTTGCAATTATGAGGATATCTTATTCTTTCGTTGCTCTGAGGTTCAAAAATTGGATAAAAAATCAATCCTTGAAACAGGTTGAAATGATTCATATGGATTTGCAACCAGTTCGAACGCGAATTGGCTGCTACTCAGAGGTCCGCTCCAGAAGATAAGCCCTAAAAGGCTGTCTCTTTTAAGCGCATTCTTTATCGTATTAGAAAAGGAAGCTATCTTTCCGATAGCTTTCCTGTAATTCTATTTTTCCATACCCAACTTTTTAAACCTGCTCTCAAAGACAATGCTTATGCATACCAGAATAACAAGTTGTTTAACTTTCATCTTGACAAATGTTACAAACTAGTCTAGTTTAGACAAAAAAATCTATATTCAGAGCCTTACTATGAAGTTTTCGTCATATCTACCTATTGCAAAAAGCATTTCCGTCCTCTTTCACCCCTATGTTGAAGTCCTGATACATGACATTAAAACAGACAAAGTCGCGGCAATCTTTAACAGCTTCTCAGGTCGAAAAGTAGGTGATCCATCGTTACTGTGCACCTTTGAACTTGATCCGAATCAATTGAATCAACCCTATTTAAAAACAAATGCTGACTCGAGACCTCTGAAATCCATTTCTACCATCCTTGTGGATCCTAAAGGCGTGCAAATAGGCCTGATGTGTATCAACTTTGACATTTCAGTCTTCAAAGATTTACAGAATCATCTATCTTTTTTTCTAGATAGTGTAGGCGATCAACCACAAGCCTTATTTAAAAATGACTGGCAAGATCGGATCCACCTTTTTGTATCTCAATATATTCAAAAAAACCATCTAGATTTTAAAACATTATCAAAATGGCATAAGAAGAAGATGATCCAAGAGTTATTTAATAATGGGGCCTTTAATTCAACTGGGGCAGCCAAATACGTTGCTGATAATATTCAAATTTCAAGAGCAACCGTTTATAAATATCTTAATGAGTGTAAAAAAAATGAATTTAACGAATCAAATTAAGGAGGCTTCTCAAAGAATAAGCCCTTATATCCATTTTACTACCCTAGAAAAAAGCCTAGCTTTGTCTGAGTTGGTTGAAGCTGAAGTCTATTTAAAAAATGAGCATTGCCAAAAAACTGGATCTTTTAAAATACGAGGCGCTTTAAATAAAGTACTTCTTTTAACGTCGAATGGAGAAATTCCAGGTATTGTTGGCGCTTCAGCAGGAAATCATGGTATTGGAGTTGCTTATGCTGGAAAATTAACGCACACAGCGACAACTATTTTTGTCCCAAATCAAGTCGATCCTCTAAGACTAAAGCGGATTTTAGCGTATGGTGCCCATGTTATTAAAGTCGATGGTGATTGTGAGAGTGCTGAAGTAGAGGCTAGGCTCCATGCTCAAGCTCATCAACTTCCTTATATATCACCTTATAATGATTTGGATGTCATTAGTGGACAAGGCACTATCGGTTTAGAGCTAATCAAACAACTGCCAGATCTTGATGTTTGTTATGTCTCCGTGGGTGGTGGGGGCCTTATCAGTGGCATTGGTGAAGCTCTCAAGTCTGAGCGCTCGAATATACAACTCATTGGCTGCTCTCCTGAAAACTCTTCTGTGATGGCAACATCTGTTAGTTTAGGTATGATCAGTAAAGACAAAGGAGCCCCCTCTCTTTCTGACTCTACCGCAGGTGGGATTGAAGAAAATGCTATCACCCTACCCTGGTGTCAAAAACATGTCAGTGCATTTTCTCTCGTCACGGAGTCTGAAATTCGACAAGCCATGCGATTCATTGCAGAAAATGAAGGATGGATTATTGAAGGTGCCGCTGCTGTCAGCGTAGCAGCTTTGATAAAGAGCAAGCATCAAGTCAAAGGGAAAAAAATTGTTGTGGTTTTATGTGGAAGAAACATTCATTTTGAAACCCATCAAAAGGCTATTGATGAAAAAACGTAATCACCTGACCCAAGTATCAAAAATAGGTGTATACAATCAAGCTATCCGCTGCATTCGTTAAAGTCGATGTAGCTTGAAACAATGACATCACTCAACCAAACCTTGTCATTGCCTGAGTAAAACTGTACACCATTTTGGTATGCTTTCTGAGCATTTATGGTTAAAACGGTAATATCTTTCCCTTTTCTTTTCGCAACTTCCTTGGCTGTATCCATATCAACAGATAAGTGGACATATTGCCTTTCCATAGGTCTAATAGCATCTTGTTTAATGAGTTCTGCTATTTCAATCGTTGTACCATGATATAAAATGTGAGGCGGCTCAGCTGGCTCTTTAAGTAACTTTCCAGGTATAGAGTGTCCATAAGAGGCCCTAATACTTTCATCTTTCATTTCAAATCGACGTTTAGAAGACTCTTCTATAACCATTTGAATATGGTCTCGGTGAAGATCATAAAACGTTGTATCATATTTTTTTAATGCGGCAATTAAGTTTTCAACGTTCACCCAACCTTGCTCATCTAGCTCCAGCTCAAAAATCCAAGGCTCATGTCTCAAGGCATAAGATATAAGTTTACTCAAAGCAACAAGTTTTTTATCCATGGAAATAAGCTCGTGTCCTAATCTTTAAATGACAATTTACAATTTTTAACTCACTCCAGCCAAACAGGAAAACGACAAAAGGATCCCTTTGGGATATCAAAGTTCACATACAAAAATGCCCAAGCAATAGCTCAGGCATCTTTGAAATCAACGCTTCGTGATAACCCAGTTAAAACTGAGTCAAACGATTATAGAGCGACGATGTTTTCTGCTTGAAGGCCTTTATCGCCTTGAGTCACAGTAAATTCAACTTTTTGACCTTCAGCTAAAGACTTAGCACCGCCAGAAATTGCTTTAACATGAGCAAATACGTCTGGACCTGAAGAATCTTGAGTAATAAAGCCGTAGCCTTTAACTTCGTCAAACCATTTTACTGTACCGGTAGATGTAGACATTTTATATCCTATTTGTTTAAAAGTGTTAACAGCTCTCTTATTAGAGCCATGTAGCCAGATGAATCGCTACTATTTATGAAGGTTAGGACGAAGAGCAAAAATGCCTCATCAAAATTTTACGCATAAAAAAGTATCTTTCAAGCCAATGACATTATATACCGCAATGACCCTTTGTCAAAGGGAGACTAACGGAAAAGATAGAATTGAGCTTAGTCCTTCATTTTAAAAGGTTTTTTGACAGTATTAGTCTTTAAGCTTACCTTTAAAACCTCAATAAACAAGTTAAAGCACTTATGGTATATACAATTTATGACTAAAACTCCTGTATTTGCACAACTGCTGCTCCCAAAGTGCCCAGTTCAACTTAAGCAAACAAACACTTTAAGTTTTCCAACTTATCTTGATAAGACTTGTAACACTCTACAAACCAAACCTTATCTACGCATAGCATGGCGGCGTCTGGGAGGCTCACTGTCCTGATTCATACTTTGGTTGCTGGACTCATTTAACTCAAGAGAAGCACTAAAGATTAAGGGTTGATTGTTTAGAGAAGCAGCAGCTTGGCCAGAGGGTACCCTTTGATCTGCTGGTCTTTGACTAAGATGATCTTGGCCAGCTATTGCCGTTTCATGACTCACTAACTGTTTAATCAAAGCTTGACCAACTTTGGTTGAAAGATAGGATAGAGAAAACATAGCGAGACCTTGAGTCATCAATGAATAGCTTGCTAATCCAATAAGTGCTGGCGCTTGAGCACTAAGCAGCAATAGCATGCCAACCATCGAAATAAGTGGAGCACGCCATCTAGAGGAGGATTTAACCACTAATAATTCTTTATTTTTTTTCTCAAAAAACATACTTGAAGAAAAATGATGTAATCTAGGATCTTGATATTTCTTATCTATCTGCTTATCACAAAATAAAGCCCCTAGAAACTTGATAAAATCAGCATCCATATGTTTTGCTAGTACTTGGTGATGCTCTTTAGCTATCTTGTTAAGATGAAATAATCGAATGAATGGATGAATATTTTCATCTTCAGCAAATGCAAAGATAGCTTTCCATTGCTCCGGTACTAATGACGCATTCAACTTCACAATGATACCATCTAAAAGTAACTGGCCATCCTGAGCGCCTTGCGCAGTAACAAAATGATTGATTAATTCTGCCTTTAAATAGTAATCATCATCTGTACTCAGTAAGTCTTTTAAATGCAACCACAATTTTGACAGCGCCAAAATTAAGCTCATCGGCTTTTCTAGCAATAAACATTGAGCCCCTACGATTCGATTCTGCCATTGCTCAGCAGAGAAACCAGAGCCATTTTCTACGACGATACCAAATTGATGCCTTGCCTCTGGTGTTTCTCTCAATAGTCGCCGATAACCTGATCCGAAATGGCCCTCAGCTCCAAAAGGAATGCATGCTCCACCATCATTAAACATTAAGGTGTATAACGATTGCATCTCAATTGCATTTGATAAAAGCTCAGCACCAGCACTATTTAAGTCTGAGCCAAGTACAAATAGATTATGACTTAAAGGAGGCGATTTCTGTATTTCCTTGGCTATAGCGGACATGCCCCAGATTTTGTTATCGAGAGAGTCTTGTATGCCAATGATGTTTAGCTTAGGTTTAATGGGAGCAGCCATGCTGTTACTCAAGTAGTTATTTTGCAGAATAGAATTATAAGGAATCACCTAGCTAATTCAACTAAATCACAAATATGCCCAAATAAAAAGCAAGTTACTTGACTTTTTGGCTCGCGAGCTTTAGTGCCCTTTCAACCCTATAGGCAGAGCCCCCTTAATCAAACTCTTTGTAAAATAGTAAGACATAAACAACACGGCTGATGGCACAACCCAAGAATTAATGGCTATCACATCAAATTCTCGTACCAAGCTAAATAAATCAACAAACCACATATGAGTTAAATAGATCCCCAAAGACAAGGCACCAGCCTCAACGAAGAATGACGACTTTTTCACTTCAAGTTTTAAAGCCAATATTGCAACGCCCAACCCAAACATCACTGTAGAAAAGACATAATCAATCGTGGTCAAGTCTTGAGCAGAGCTACTTAGTGCGCCAATACTGAAGGCTTCAAGCAATTGCCCTATCGCACCAAGAACTATCAATCCGAAACCAAGCTCTTTAGTTATTTGTTTGAGATTGTGATTTGCTAACCAAAAACCAATAGCAACAAACAACCCACCCATCATTGGACCATTGCGACTCTCAAACGGTAACGCAACGCCAAATAAAGTAGAGCCATAAGCACCACCTAAAACGCCAATCACGTACAAAATACCAACACCAGTAAGGCACGCTCTCTCACCAAATTTTTGAAGAAAAACAACCAGAGCAAGACTGCTTGCTAGAGCCGGCAGAAACCACAAATGAGTTGCAGAGCCAGTAAAAAGCCAATCAATGGGATGCGTCATTAAATCATAGACTTTCCAATATAGAACCTTGACATAGCCATAGGCCATTAAATTAACCACATCAAAGCTGATTAGTAGGTAAAAGATACTCCACATAACAAATAGTGTGATGAGAGATTTAATTCTCTTTTTAATAAAAGAAAAGTCGTTTTCAGTCCGCATTTTTTGAGCGAAAAAATACCCCGAAAGAATGAAGAATAAAGGGACAGCAAACCGACAAAGTTGGTTAATGACGATCTCAAGATCACTTCTAGAAGAGCCATCATATAGCCCAAAAGGATGAGTATGCACCAAAATAACCGCTAAGATACTTATGCCCTTGATGAGATCTACTGAATAAGATCTAGTCGCCATATGCCATTCCTTTGATGATTAGTAAGCTGAAGTTAGCCTGTGCATGGACATTTTCATTCCAAATTTAAAACGAGACTGCTGCCAAGGTGTAAATCTCGGTAAATGGAATGGATCAGAATCTTTTCTAACCATACCCCAATCAGTCGATAAAGCAGCAACAAATCCTAAATCTTTCAACATGTTAGCATGCTTATCACTATAATCTTGGCCTCTCTTTCCATTTGGATATGCAAACCAAGCGATTTGCTTTTGTAGTATGTCCTCAAGTGTACGCTTAGAGGATAGAATTTCATGGAAAGCCACCTCATCATCCACACAACTTAATAATGGATGATGCACTGTATGTGCCCCGATATGCATCCCGCCAGCAGCTAATGATTTTAGCCCAGAGTCCTTCATCATAAGTCTTGGTAAAAGCGTAGTTTCAGGCAGCAGTGCGTTAAGTGACAACACTCTTTGCTCCAAAGTTAATGGCTTTATTTTTCTGATGAGAGTTTCAATAGCGCCTAACTTTCCACTTAATGTAGAGCAATCGTATGTGTGAGAATCAAGGTAAAAAATGTCATTGAATCTTCTGATCCGCTCAATCACTTGATCATTGAACATGAGCCCTTCATTCAAAAAACCAGTGGCTATAAAAAAGCTCGCTTGAAAACCATAAGATTTAAGCAAAGGAAGCGCGATATCTACGTTATCTTGATAACCATCATCAAAAGTAATACTAACAGCTTTGGGCGGCAATGTGCCCTCCATGAGACGATGATACCCTTGAACGAGAGGGACAACATTGAATTTTTTCTTTAGAATTTTTAAATGCATCTCAAAACGATCACGCGTCATTTCTTGTGATCTAAGTGGATCAAATTCTGAAAGAACTCGATGATAAATGAGAACATGCAATTGTGATTCTCGACCAAATAATCTTATGAGATCTAATGGCTTCAAAAATCTACCCCCCTTAAGGCGTGAATATAAAAGCTATGGGATACTAAAGACGCCATCCATGGGAGCGCTCTCAACCACGTTTGAAAGCTCCTTTTCAAAAAAAATCGATTCATAAATGAAAGCTGTTTGGGAAAAATGGGCGCCCAATAAAGTTCAATTTGTTGATATCCACACTGTCTCAGTTTTTCTTGAACTTGCCAAGGATTTGCATAGCGAAGATGCTTTGGTTTACCTATGATGGCGTACTTCCATGACTTAAATAGATGCAACAAACAGAATTGATTTAATCCATCAATCCATAGTTGACCATTGGGCTTTAAGATTCGTGATAGTTCAGTGATTAACTGCTGTTCATCTTCTAAAGCTTGAAGAACGCCAAAGCACAAACAACCTTGACTTAATTGACTCTTAATCGGTATGGCATAAGCATTGGCGCATACCCAAGAAATATCATTTTCCTTTTTCTGTGCTTTATGTAGAGTTAATGGACTGTAGTCTAAGCCGACCACCTCCAAATGATAGGATTTTAAAATTCTTGAATAAGTTCCAGCACCACTGCCCACATCAATCCAAAGACCTTGCTCTGGCTTAAAAAACTGATTAAAGAAAAAAATCCTAGCCATCAGTCCAGATTCAGACCAACCGGCAATGCCAGCATCAGAATCATTCTTGGCAAATTGTTCAAAACGCTTTTGCCACCTTTTTTAAAATTGATAATCTTTCAAAGCCTTGCCTTCAAGTTAGTGCAGCTACTGAGCCAGGCGCCAAATAACTTTGCTGGCTTTGCTCTTGGCGCAGAGCCACCTGCTCAGTGAGCACCAAAAGAGCTAGAAGACAATAGAATAGATCAAAGTACGCCACCCCTAAGAAAGTACCCCCAACCGCATAACCTGCAATCGAAACTTGCAACATAGTCGCTAATTCATTGGCCCACTTCTTGTTTGGATCGCCTCTTGTTTTCCGTTGTATCCTTAAGGCTCACCGCCAACACAATAATAACATGCCACGAAACGGACTGACACG
>CAYGPI010000003.1:0-65088 GCA_964351745.1 uncultured Francisellaceae bacterium | reverse complement strand
TACTTAACCCCAAAAAGCCATGCTCTCCTAACACTTCAAAGTAAATACTATGCGAATCATGATAATCATCAGGGTTTGGCGCATACCTCTCAAATAAGCCAGGTCTAAAAGTCTCAAAACCTCCGCCAACTAATGGCCTTTCTTTAGCGATGTTGTACGCAAAATGCCAAGCATTTATCCTACCCATCGCTGAAGCATCTTCTTGATAGGTTTTTATCGTACTCATCCGATCAAACCACTCATCCGGCAACGACGACAAAGTCAAAGGGACAATCAAGGCAAGTAAAGCGAGTAATTTTAGTTTATATTTACTTTTCATCATCAAGATAAAGACCATCGCTGTAAAAGCTAATAGAGCGCCTCTAGAGTGCGATCCAAACACAGAAATAATAATAAGACCCATACCTATATACATCAGCCCCTTTAACCACTTCTTCTCTAGCTGATTCGTTAAAAACCACATGAGCGGTAAAATCATAATTAAACTTAAGGCTAAAGTATTATTGTCCTCTATTTGTGAACCTTGGGGTCCTAAAACTAAAAAATGACCACCAGTAGCTAATGTGAAATAACCACCCTTAATGCCAAAATAGGCAATGGACGCAACAACAACCCAGAGCCATTGCATAATCTTTTGCTTAGATTGCATAACCATGAGTCCAACAAAGATAAAAAGTTGAATTTTCATCACCTTAGTCCATTGTATGTAAGCATCCTCAGGCACCAAGGCAAGCGTTGTTGTCATGCTCATCCACAAGCAAAAAAAACCTAACAGCCAAACAATAGGCACATTAGGTAGACTTTTGCGCTCTTTTGAGAAAAGCAAACCTGCTAATGTAACGCCACCAATGATATAAGCAAATTTGAAATGAACAGCCATTCCCCACCCTAAACGGTGAGGATTCATAAACCCAATCCAATTCCATAACAAAACACCAACGGAGGTTCTAATCAAAGCCAAAGGTAATAAACTAAACACAATCAAAAAAACTGCAATATCACGCACATTTAGCTCCTAAAAGCGTAGGACTCAGCTCTCGGATCGCCAAGTCAACTTTTTGAATAACTTCAGCCCCATAACCAAGCTGTTGCTTTAAACCACCAAATATCATCAACGCATAAGGCGCAGCATATAAAAAATGATCAAGGCTAATCTCAAAATGAAGCAAGATGTTTCTAAGCCAAACAATAAATTCATGAGACTCAAGTTGCAATAAAAAAGCCTTGGCATCAAACTGATTGACACTCATCAAGAAAACGGTCAGATCCATGAGCGGAAATGAGCTTAGGCCATAATCCTCCCAATCAAATAACTTAACTTGTGATTCGCAAATACCTATATTGTTTAAACTAAAGTCGCCATGTTGAAACCTCTGAGTCAATTTTAATTGCTTTAACTTCAAAGCATACCCTTTAGGTATGATCGAGCCATAGGCTGCCATAACACGCTCATCTACCATCACCTGATTTTTTAATTTAAAGTCAGACAATCTCATGAATATGCTAGCTAATTGCTGCCTTACATCGAAATTTTCTTGCCAGTACTTTGGCCCAAGCCATTGATGATGACAGGCTCTTTGAATGTAAATAGGACTATTTAAAAACTTACTCAATCCAAGGGGCTCTAAGACAACATCCGGCATAATGCTATGCATAAACATTAAGGTATCATATTCTTGTGCTATGCCACCAAAATGCTCAATCTTGATAAAGTAAGTTAATTGATCGTTTACGTAACAAAGTACACTCCAATTACCACAAAGCCTGAACTCTGATCGAACGCAATCGGTCTCTTTAATATATTGATGTTGCAATAGCCATTTTCTTATATCATCTATCATGGCTTTATAACCCAAAGTGAAGGGATCCGTAATGCAACCTTCACCCAAACTTTGAACTTCATCACCCAGTTAACCCGCCAACCTGGCATTTTACAAGACTGACGGGTCATATAGGCTTTATAGGCAGGCACAGAGTTTTCAAGCACACATATTGGCTTTGAGAGATGAGGGAAAACATAGTACGAATCCTTTCTAATGGCTCTCAACTTATAGCCAAATTTTATGTATTCGTGCCACCGCTGATACCATCGATCTTCTGATAATATAATGACAACTTGCTTTCCAATGAAAGATCTCTTTGAAAACAAAGCTAAATCGTGCGTTGATATGACCAAATAGTCACTGGGGTATAAAATAACACCACGCTGCCAAGCTTCCACTTTTTGGAATGAAGATAACAGAGACTCTTGCAACGTCATCAGTGACGGGCTTAAATACAAGCACCTTCCCTTGACGTTTAAAAGTATAAATAAATTTTTCAAACTAGGTTGAAAATCTATCTTTGACACTTGAATTTTTAATGGACTAGCGAGCAAGTTGACCTCCTCTCATAGTTCTTAATTTGCTTAACAAATATCGACCCAGCAACGTCTTTAAAAGTAATTTATAACAAGATATGGATTGTGGCTTAATTAAAATCGCCAAAATCAGATCCTTTCTAGCTTTTTTCAAATCTAAATGCCATAAATAATTCTCACCAAAGAAACGATGTGCCTTGAAACGAGCGTCCTTTGTTAGCTGGGATATATTTGGAAAGATATCTTTATAATAATTTAAATTCTTATTAATCACTTTAATTCTATTCTCTCGAAGCTTCTCAAAATTCAAGCTCATATTATTTTGATGTCGTCGATAGCAGACCAAAGCTTCGTCAAGTGCATATAAATTGTAATGCTGAGATATCCTTGTCCAGAGATCCCAGTTTTCACAAGCGGAGAAACGCTCATCAAACAGTGCTGTTTTGCTAAACACCTCAGAGCGAAACATAACGCTTGACGCTACGATAGCATTGCCCATCATAATTTTATCTAAGCAAGCACCCTGCAAAGTAGGATCAATGCCAATATGACCAGTTACATGGCCTTTTTCATCAATGTAATATCCGTTGGTATAACATAAACCAACTGTAGGATTCTTGTTGAAAATTTCAACCTGTTTAAGCAGCTTGTCACGCTGCCACAAATCATCGCTGTCTATCAAGGCAATATACTGACCTTTTATTTGAGCGATCGCATTATTTTTAGATTTTGTTTGCCCTTGATTTTCTTGAGATTGAAACCAAATTTTACTCGGGTACATTCGCTGCATCTGCTCTAGTATTTTAGGCGTTTCATCTTTAGAGCCATCATCAATGATATATAACTTGAAATTTTGATAACTTTGATTCATAACGCTTTCAATAGATAGACGTAATGTCTCAGCCCCATTATAGCAAGGCATAATGACTGAAACCTGCTCATTGTCTTGCATATTTTACCCCTTTAATGATTCCTAGTAAGGGCTTAGCTAAATAGCCAAAAAGAAAATGTTCAGTTATCTTCAAGTGTAAAGCCCACATCACCAATCCAAGGACGACTGGGATTGCAAGTTGCCATGTTTGATGCAACTCATAAGACTGACAGCCCCATCGAACTAATATAAATGTTGGTATTAAACAACCGACAAGTATGCTTGGTGAACAAATAGCACTAAGCACATCTGGCATCTTTATAGAAATCGCTTTTTGTAAAACCATATATAGAATGATAAAACTTATCACTTCAGCAGCTAAGAGAAAATAAGTTACCTCTAAGAGACCTAACGTTGCTCCACCACAAACGGCAAGCACTTTTAGTATAGCGAAGACAACTTGACACCTTAAATTCAAGACAACCTTACCCTTAGCAACTAGTAAAGCATTATAGAAAGGGAAAATAGCTTGGAAAGCAGCTACAAAGCATAAGACTCTCACAAGTGGAATAATATCAATCCATTGGTCACCAAATAAGATGAGAACAAATGGCTCAGTAAAAAACCATAACCCTACGAAAAATGGCCAGGCAAACAACATATACATTTGCATCGCCTTGAGGTAATCAGGCAAAAGCGATTCACGATTACGATTTTTAATTGAGAAATATGGCAAAACAACAGGCCATATCGCTGAAGTCACAGCAATCTTAAATAAATTCATTAAGCTTTGAGCTTTGCCAAATAAGCCCACAGACTGCATGGACATCGTTTTACCCAAGATTAGATCGCCTGCACCATCTGATGATGTCTCAAGGATGTTAGCCGCACACAAGGGTAATCCAAATCGATAGACATCTCGCATCCCCTTGAGACCAGGCCAATGCCAGCACTGAGGTGGACTATAGTAAATGGTGCCCAGCAATGTTGCAATAACACCAGCAACCTGCCCCCAAACTAAAGCATCTAGCCCCCATCCAACCCATGCCATATATAGTGTGACGCCATGTAAAGCTAAATATGAGCCAATATTGATTCTCGCTAATTTACCAAAGTCCATTTCTCTTCTTAAGAGCGCTATTCGAACAGAGCCAAAGGGCGCTAATAAAAAGATGATAGATAAAACCTCAATAGCATGCTCTAGCTCAGGCTCTTGATAAAATAAGCTAATCTGCCCCTTAAACACCCACAAGAGAGCAAACAGCCCCCATGCAATCCCCCACATCATTGTTAAAGAGGCTCGAATTTTCTCTCTATCGATATTAGGTTGTGCAATAAGATATTGGGCTACGCCAAAATCTCTAAGAACATGCCCCACACTTATCATGACAAAAGCAACTGAAAAAATGCCAATTTCGTGCGGTGAGCATAAACGAGCCAACATCACCGTTGCAACCAAACGTAAGCTATAGCCAACATATTTATCAAGAAAGGACAAACTTAATGAGGATTTTAATTTATCAACTAACATCTATGCTGTTGCCCTTACCTTATGCGGTGGATTGACTGCAAGATGGCTGATGATGAACTTATGCTTCCCCGAGCTAAGCTCAGGCATTTGCTGACAATGAATGATATCAAGCTTTACATCTGAGCCTAATAAGCTTAAAAAGGAGGCCTCCATTTGACACAGCTGATCCAACGATAAACCACTACCAATATAAAGAAGTTGTGCGTGCTCTAAAGAATATTGCTCAAATCTAAAGTTCGTTATCTTTGATGAGTACCTGCTAATGAGCTTAAAGAGTTGGCTACGGTGGATAATTGAGCTGTCTTTTGCGTAGATTAAATCAGAAACTCGCCCATCTAGTTTATCTAGAATTGGCAAACCTCGACCACAAGCACAAGGTTTATAACTGATACTACCGTAATCACCTGAGCGATACCTGATAAAGGGAAAGTCTTGGGTAGACAAATGAGTTACAACAATCTCACCAACCATACCAGGGGCACATTTGCGCCCTTTAGGATCTAGTATTTCGACAACAATATCTTCAAAGCTCAAATGAAGATTTCCCTCCATGCAAGCATGAGCAATAAACCCTAGGTCTCTCCCCCCATACCCATTGGCTACTTTACAACCGAACGCAGATTCTATATTTGCTTTTTGAAATGGCTCAAGCATTTCTGAGGTCACAAAGGCTACTTTAAGGTTTTGCCAGTATGAGTTATTCAATGATTCCTTTTGAGCATTAGCTAAAACATTAAGAATGGAAGGATAGCTAAAAAGCATTTTAGGTCGCATTGTAACAATCAATTTCAATATTTGATTGATCTTCGTTGAGTTCAAGCCCTCACTAGAAACAAAATGACTTCTTAGAGCAAAATCTCTAATTTTTTTTAGTAGGCTTTGCCCCTGAAACTCAATTTGTGAGCCCCAAATCACAAGCTCTTTATCACCTATGTCAACCCCCCACCATTTAGTAGCACGCCACTTTGCCGCGACATCATGGCTGATTCGACGCTTACTGAGTAAAAACTCGAAAGGCTCACCACTAGAGCCTCCTGTTTTTCGCATTACGCAATCACGCAATTTTTGGCTTTTTAGCTCATTGAAGTGTTTTGTGATGTCTGACTTATCTATGATTGGTAATTGAGACAAACAAGATAGTGCGTCGTGATGGCATGTCGGTAAATGATGCTGATATGATTTATAAAAGGGAACATCTTTCATCACTGTTTTTAAGAAACCATACAGCTTTTCTGACTGTATGACTCTCAGCTTATCTAAGCTAGTCCACTGAGAAATCATAAGCTCTTTCGTCAATTTTTTTGTCTGGTGACGCTTAAGCCACTCATGCGATGGAAAAAGCATCGAGCTGACCATACGAGTATATAAACTATCTAGATTAAACAATAGAGACTCCGACTTGATGATAGATTCTCTTCCAGATCTTAATGGTCAGTGGCCATGCTAATTTTTTCACTTCACTCAAGCTGGTATCTCTGAGACGACTACGTAAAACTTCATCGCGGCAAAGCTCAACAATACCTTCGCTCATTAAAACAACATTATCAACAGGAACCAAGATAGCTGTTGATCGATGCTCAACCATATAAGGTATGCCGCCAACTTTAGTGGACAAAATCGGAACACCGCATGCTTGAGCTTCTAGCAATGCATTTGGCATATTATCAACACGGCTCGCATTAATTAAAAGATGAGCCTTTGAAAAAGTATCAGCCATTTCCTGGCGATCTAAACGTCCCATAAATGTGACAGCTTCAGAGATACCTAAGTCTGCCACCATTTGCTTAAGTGTACTTTCTTCTGGCCCTTCACCAGTGATGAATAGCTTCATGTCAGGTATTTCTTTTAAAGCTAAGGCAAATGCACTTATTGCTATATCAACGCCATAGATTGCTTCTAAATTCCTAGCCACGACACAGTGAAAACTTTTATTTTGATGATCTGATGGCTTGAATAGATTTAGATCAACAGCGTTAGGAATAACGTGTACTTCAAAACCAAAATCTTGAAACACTTCTTTCAAATAGGTTGATGGCACAACGATGGCTGCTGCAGATTTTAAGCTACTTCGTATTCGCGACATGTTTTTATCAAAAAACTGCCTGGCATTCCCGCCTCTATAATTAACAATCACTGGTACTTTAAACCATTTTGAAATCAATAACGTCGGCATCGCATAGAAATACCATGACCATCCTGAATTGGCCATCAAATGCACCATTGAAGCGCTTTTAAGAGCCCTAATAAGTTGCCAACATAAAACACCTAATCGAAAAATGGCTCGGATCCCTTTGATCTTATTTAAACTGGAAGGATACAGCATCGTATTGGTTGCAATGATCTGAGCTAGAATATTCTCGTTTTTTAACCACTGACTAAACATGGCTGTTTGCAGACTCATACCTCCAGCAGGTGGAGGTAATGGCCCGACAAGAATCACTTGTTTTTTAATCTGCACAGACTTGCTTAAAAACTTTTTCATAAGGTTGAGTTGCTTTTTTCCAATTGCGCTCTTCAGTGACAAAATTTTGAGCTTTAAAGATAACTTCCATAGGCCTTCTTTGCGTCTTACACTTTAATAAGCTTAACTTCAAACTATTGATGTTATCAGCTTCAAAAAGAAATCCTGTCTCATTACTTAAGATCAATTCCTTATGCCCTCCAACATCAGAAGCTAACACAGGCACACCACGTGACATGGCCTCCAATGGCTTTAAAGGTGTCACTAAATCAGTCAGCCTCATTTTTTTTCTAGGATAAACGCATAAGTCACATAAATCATAATAGGTCACGACATCACTATGTGGAACCCTACCAACCAAATGTATCACTGCGCCTAAATCTAATCGCTCAATCTGTGCTTTTAGAAGCTTCTCCTGAGGACCGCCGCCTACTAATAAAACTGCAAATCGTCCAAGCTGATGCCTCATTTGAGCAATGGCATCTACAAATAAATCTAAACCTTCGTAACCATAAAAAGAACCAATAAAACCAAAAATATATTTATCTTTGAGCTGATAAGTGTCAATAAGAGATTGTTTCAAGGATTGGTTGACTTTTTGTTTTGAGAAATCTTTGATATCGACAGCATTAGGGATAACCGTAATTTTCTTTTCATCCAGACCACGCCCTAATAAATCAGACTTTAACCCTTGGCAAATAGTAGTCACATGCTTAGCTTTTTTAATCATATAAGATTCAAGCGCTCTTGATATCTTATACCGTAAACTAGAAGCAGATTGCGTGCCATGATCAACTGCAGCATCTTCCCAGAAAGCTCTGATTTCATACACAATAGGGATATGATGCTTCTTGGCCAAAGATAGAGCTGCTATCCCATTAAGAACAGGAGAATGTATATGTAAAACATCAGGTTTCAGCTCTAAGATACATTTCTCTAAGGATGACTTCAAAGAAGCAACAGTCCATGCCTGCCTAAAAATGGGCAAACTTTGCCAAAATTTTGAGCCTTTAGAGCGATAGAAATTTAGCGTGTCAAAGGTCTCCACCTCAAGCGTACTCGATCCTTGTTTAGGGCTTGTAAGATGGAAAGTCTCAAAACCCTGGTCTCTTTGGCACTGAATAATTCTTAATGTTCTAAACGTATAACCACTTTGAAGTGGCAACGAATGGTCAAGCACATGCAGTATGCGCATAGCTTTCATCCTCTATTGGTTGGAGCGAAAGGTGTTTATTCATAAATGCCTCAAACATACACAATGTCCAAAGCATCGCACTATTATCTGCACCTTGATTAAGATGCGCTGTCACCACTTGATTGACGGTACTCATATCCAAAAAGCCACATCCTATTAAGGCTGGCGATGAAGCTAGATTAAGCGCCTTTTGCTTTAATGGTCCCCTAAACCAATCCCCTAAAGGTACGGCAAAACCCTGCTTTTTTCTATAAAGAATATCTAAAGGCAACGCTTGCTCATAGGTTTTCTTTAAAATGTATTTTGTTGTTTGATTTTTTAGCTTCATATGGCTTGGGATTGTTTGCGCCAATGAAACCAACTCATGATCTAATAAAGGAACTCTAACTTCTAAACTATGATGCATACTCGCCCTGTCAACTTTTGTTAGAATATCACCCGGCAAATAGGCCTTTATATCCAAATATTGAATGAGGTTTAATGGGCAATTTGTTTGAGCATGACTTGCATGATCGTTTAAAACAGAAATAGCACCATAGCCTCCAAGTTCCTTTTTTAAAGCTGATGAAAATAATTGTTGATGCATATGAGGTTTAAAAATACTGATATTATTAAAATACCCTTCTACGGCATTAAAGCATAATGATTCAAAAGTTGATTTGGCCCTAAGATATCGCGGGCCTCTTTTTAATCTTGGATAAAGAGAAGCTAGCGGTTTAAAGATACCTTGTCGTATTGATAAAGGTAACCTGTTTCTTACTTTTTCTTCCAACAAATGGGCTTGATATCGACGGTAGCCAGCAAAAACCTCATCACCACCATCTCCTGATAACGCAACTGTGACATGCTCTCTTGCGCTTTGACAAACCTGGAGGGTTGGGATACAAGATGAATCAGCAAAGGGCTCATCATATATAGAAGACAAAAGATCTAAAGGTGGGACATCTCTTCCTTCCACCATCTTCAAAAAATGATCTGTTTGTAAATGCTCAGCCACTTGCTGAGCATAAGTAGATTCATCATAAATTTTTTCTTGGAACCCAATAGAGCAGGTCGTCACTGGTGTGTTTTGAAACTTTGTCATTTCATTAACAACCACACTAGAATCTACCCCACCAGACAAAAAGGCGCCTAAAGGAACCTCTGAAAGCATACGTAAATCGACGCTTTCTTTGATTTTATCTTGTAATTGCTCTCTTGTCTCAGATTCAGACCTAGCACTTTCATCATAATCAGGGACATCCCAGTATGCTTTCTGCAACCCCTGGCTTTGTCCCCAGCAAACCGTTAGGGTGTGCCCTGGATTAAGTTTGTGAGCCATTTTGTAAATTGTTTTAGGATCTGGTATATAGCCATAAGCAAAATAATCACAAATAGCATACGGATTAAGAGATTGGTTGAAATTTGGATGAGCTAAAATTGCTTTTAGCTCAGAGCCAAAAATAAATTCTCCCGAGGTTAAGTATGCGTAATAGAGAGGCTTAATGCCCAGTCTATCTCGTGCAAGAAATAATTTTCGATTGGACTGATCCCAAATAGCGAAAGCAAACATCCCTCTTAAATAATTGGGTAATTCATGTCCCCAATGAGCATAACCATGCAGCAGAACTTCTGTATCAGAATTCGTTTGAAAACCATAACCATGGCTTTCTAAAAGGCGGCGTAAGGCTTTGTAATTATAGATTTCTCCATTAAATACAACAGCTAAGCTCTTATCAAGATTTAACATAGGCTGTTGCCCAGTTTGTATATCGATGATACTTAACCTTCGATGGGCTAACCCTAAACCTTGAGCAATATACTCTCCACCAGCATCTGGTCCACGATGTACTAAACTCTGATTCATTTTTTTAAGTAAACTTACATCAATATTCCGAAAGCTCTGGCAATCAAAAATACCTGTTATGCCACACATGATGCCTCCCTTTTAGATGTGTATAAACGGTAATACCGCTGACTCATGATTTCTAAAGAAAACCGAGCGCAGACCTCATTTCTAGCGTACTCACCAAATGTTGAGCGCTTTGAATCCTGCTCACATAGATCTAAAAATGCTTGGGCTAAAACATCACTGCGTTTTGGCTCAATTAAAATTCCGCTTTTCTGATGCTCTATCAGCTCTGGATTGCCACCAACCGCTGTTGCAACAACGCATAGCCCACTACTCATCGCTTCTAAAACAGTGTTTGAAATACCCTCGTACAAAGAAGTCTGAGCGTACAAATGTGCTTTTTTCATCAATTGAGGCAAGTCCGCACGAGTGCCCCAAAATCGGACATGCTTACTAATTCCTAATTCTTTGGCATACTGCTCTAGGGATTGACGTTGCGACCCGTCACCAACGATCCAAAGTTGAGTATCTTTGACCTTCTTATGAAACCTTGCAAAGCCTTCTAAGAGAGTTGGCAAGTCTTTGACTGGGTCCAATCGTCCAGCTGTTAGAATGACGAATGGTTCCGTTCGTGCTCTGCGTTTTGGTGAAAACTTTGTCGTGTCAACACCATTATAGATTTGAATACATTTATCTTTTGGAGCACCAATCGTTTGAGTTAAATATCCTTCCAAATCTTTAGACAAAGCAACATAGTCATGCACAAAAGGACGTAGCCACCTGCGCAGAAGAATGGACTTACGGTTTAATCCATGGACATCACTCATATCACGACCATGCTCAGAATGAATACGATAAGGGATGCGTGCTGCCCAACCCATCACCTGACATTCTAATGTTGCTAGATTACGAGTGTGTAGAATGTCTGGTTTAATTTGCTTCATGATTTTATGAATATTGAGAAAGTAAGCAAACAGTGGTCCAGGTTTTTTACGTAAACAAATAATATCAACATTATCTTGGATAATTCGATTCGCAAAGGAATCTTCATCTGTCAAACTTAAGATTGTGTGATGAAACTCCCCCTTTGGCAAAGTATTCACCAAATTAATAAGCCCGCCTTCTAGCCCACCTGTTGATAGCTTGTAAATGACGTGTAAAATATGTGTTTTCATGTTCTAAACATACTATCAAGAAGTTGATCACCCATTTGATCAATAAATTTCTCTAAGCTTGCTCTAGCTGTACTTGGAAAATACTCATACTCACAACTTAAGGCAATTACCCCTGCAGGCATTTTTGAAAACTTAACCAAGCTATATCCTTCTAGTATTTTTCCCCAAACTGGGTTTGTTGTCGGCACTCCAGCAACCACATAGACATACCATACCAGACGTTTACCTGAATAGTTTTGAATATCCAGCTCAACGACTTTGTTCCTTTTATCTTTGCCTATATTTTGTATTGAACTGCCAAGAAGTATCCAAGATTTCTTATCAAAATAATGATTATTTTCTGAAATAAGTTCATTATCTTGTGTTTGATTGTAATAGAGCGCTACAAAGGCCTCAATACGCTCTTGATCATACTGATACGTACGTTTCTGTTCATAGCTTGGACCATTAAACTTTGGCTTCCATGCTGACTCATTGTCTAAAGGTCCAATCCATTGCGAATTGGTATCTCTAGGCCAGTCTAATCCTTGTTCAGATTGAAGTACATTATGGCCACTTACAAAATGCTGTGTACCTGGGATCAGAGCAAGACACAAGATCATAGACAAGACCATGCAGGCGTGTTTTTGTGTTGATTGATGGTTTAAGATCATAGGCATGCTCGCCTTTTTGATTGGCAAAGGATCTCGCCAATAAGCGCCGACACTAAATAGAATAAATATAATAAAACCGAAAAAGAGCCAGCCATAGATTAAATGATCAACACCAACAGCATATTTCATCTTTGAATAATGAGCAATGAGAATAATAAAATAAGCCCTAATGCCATTAGCTACAAGTGGTACAATGATACAAATTGCACAAAAAACTGTTCGCTTCCAAAGCTTTTCAAAAGTCACATAGGCATACAGAGCACCTAAAGCCAAGGTCGCAATTAAATATCTTATGCCACTACAAGCTTCGGCAACTTCAAACTCACCTGATGACGTTGTGATTTGCCAGCCTTCATAAAAGACTGGGATCCCTGTCATTTCAAGCGCCTTGATAGCAAAGCTTGCTGTTAGATCTTGGAGGCTCGGTGTTAAAAAATTTCCAAAAGGAATCGCAAATAGCAAGTAAATCAGAGGAAAACAAAAGGCAAGTGCCATTTTGTATCCAAAACAGAAAACAAATAGACAAATCAACATTAAAACAAAACATAGCTGTTGGATAATCCCAACAAAGGCAAGTCCCGCCATCAACCAAGCCAAAGAGAGTAGGACTAATACAGGCAAAGCTGCTACTTGGTAATTTATAGGTACCCCATAAAATCTTTCCTTCTTTTGAAAGATCATCCAAATAGATAATGGTAAAATTAAAAAACCATGTGCATAAGTTCCAGATGTTGCATATTTTTGTGCCATACCTAGCCAGGTCGCAGCATATAACCAAAAAAGAGCCACTAAGCCAAAAACAAAAACAGCTCCTTGTTTTGCAATTGGGTGAAGCTCTCCATCTAATCTTGGCAGCCACTTTAAGTTTGTTGCGCTTTTGAGAGCCATCATACTTTTAGCTTATCTTTCATAGTTAATCCTTGAAACAAGTCTTCTATGGCTTTTAAATGATGATCCCATGAATAATGTTGCTTAATCCACTCATGAGAACGCAAGGTTTGTGGTCTAGTGTCTTTCAATAGATTGCTGATTCTTCGTACCCATGCATCAGCACTAGACTCTTCCCATAGTGAATCTAAGTGTGAGTCTACAATGCCTTCAAGGGCTGCTGGGCTTGCAATAATAACTTTCCCCATGCTCATGGCTTCGAGAACTTTATTCTGGATCCCTCGTGCTATGCGCAAAGGAGCCACAACAATGTCTGCATGATGCAAATAAGGTCTAATATCAGGTACTCTACCAGTGACAAAGATATCCCTTTGAGACAATTTAAAAACTGCACCGCTAGGGTTAGCGCCACAAATGTAAAATTCAACATGCTTATAATTTGCTTTGACTTTAGGAAAAATCTCCTTAGCAAACCAAGTGACAGCATCAATGTTGGGCCAATAATCCATCAATCCAGTAAATACAATTTTTTTGGCTGTGCCTTGAAATGGGTTCGAATACTGTGCATGTGGATTAAAAAAATCTGTATCCACACCATTTTGAATGCTAATAATTGGATTTTTATGATTCATTGTGATTTTTTTAAATAAATCAGCTTCTTGATCTGAAACAAAAATGGAAGCTTTTGAACATTGAGCAACCTCTTTCTCATAAGCTCGTAATCTCATGGATTCTAACTGATATATCCACTTAAGCGGCACCCATTGGGTTTGAGCGTACTGTGCCCATTTAGCTGAATCTACATCAACAAAATCAGTAAAGATAGGGATGTCCAATCTTAGGTTTTTCACGTATTGAGCCATAGCTGACGAGAAAATGTAGATTTGCTTAATTTGACCTGTGTTGATTAGTCCATCAATCCACATTTGAAGTTGTTTTGAATAAAACAAGGCATTCGATAAAGGCTCACCTTGTAGTAACGCCTTAATGCAGGCGGGCCAATGTTTTCGTACTCGGCGCCTTTCGACAACACAACTATCTATTACAAGACGATTCATCATGGGAACATGCTGCCAATCATGCACATCATCTATCAGCGTACCAAGGTAGACATCATGATTCTTAGCAATGCTTTTAAGAATATGGTAGCTCCGAATTTTATCCCCTTTATTCGGAGGGAATGGAAAACGATGACATAAGAATAAAACGCCGCTCATCCAATTTTCCTCGCAACCCATGGGCCAATCGTGTTAGCAACACTGAGAGGAAGATGCTTCCATGTTTGTATTATCCATTGATACTTATGATTCGTTGGAGAAATATTGGGTTTTTCTTGCTCTTTAATTGGAAGATAGCGATAGTGCAAAGGAGAAGCTTCAAACCCCCAGTGTGTTTTAAAGCGATACGATCCTGACTCACGCTTACTTCGTCCAAAATCAAAAACTTGACACCCTTTTGATAACGCATGAGCCATCAAAGACCAATACATAAAATCATTAGCCCCTAACTGTTTTGCTCTCAAGGCTCCACCACCATAGTAAGGCATAACCTGATTTTGATAGTAAAAACTTAAAGTTGAAGCAATAGGCTCACCATGTTGTGTTACCGTAAGAATGTCAACCTTGTCTCCCCAAGTCTCTAAGAGGGCTTGATAGTAGGACTTCGCTAAAACTGGTGTGCCGAGGTTTCTTAAAGATTGACTGTATAGCCTATAGAAATTATCAACGTTTGTGTCTATTTGGTAGCTTAAATCTTTTTTGATGGCTTTACGAACCACAGCACGCTGTTTTCTAGGGATAGCTTTTAGATTATCATCTAGATTTGGATAAAGCTGCTTTTTAAAAGTGACATACAGTGACTGATCGTGCCCCTCTAGGATATCGTCAAAGGATTGGCGAAGCTCCAAATAATCGACGCCTAGTTGATGAGCTATTCTTTTAGCTTCATCAATAAGTAACCTTGTATCAGCCTGATCATACGTTAAAGCGCCACCATAGACACAAAAAGGGGTCGAGATTAAAGCATCAGAAAACAGCTTACTTTTTACTCTAGCCAGTGGCAACACGCCTGTCACAACGCCATCTTGATACGTATATACGTAATAAGTCTCTAAATTGAAATAAGTTTCATAGAGTGTTTTCCATGAGCTTAAATGGAAAAAAGTGCCTAATGGATGAGATTGAACATACGTATCCCAAAGGGCATGATGGCCATCAGCCAACCTTTTGATTTGTGTCAAACCGCTTGGTTGAGGTTCTTCTTTGGCTTTGTGCGCTTTTAATGAATATGTCATAAATGGTATCCCAATTAAAATCCTTTAATAATTGCTCAACTCTTGGCTGCATTTTTTTCAAATTTAGATAATGCCGAAATCTAGCTTTAAAAGGGATGGCTTGTTGTCTTGGCTGCTCAAAATCAATTTCCCAGGGGTGAAAATAGAAAACACATGATTTCCCTTCTTGTGACTCCACTTTCTTTAACATATATTTAGAGAGTATGTATGGAAACAGCCTAAAATACCCTCCCCCACCACATGGCAAATTAACATGAGCTCGATAGGTTGTGATAGGGATCTCAATCAACCCACCTGGCGTTGCTGTGTAAGCAAATCTAGGAGCCATGGGCCAACCATATAGATCGTGGTGAATGGGATAAACGCTTGAAGAATAGATAAAACCTAACTCTTCTAAAATAGAGTGCGCCCATGGTGTCCTAGGATTGATCGAATACGTTGGCGCACGATATCCTAATACAGGATGTGAAATAATATCTTCCAATAACTTCTTGGACTTAATACTGTCTTGCCTAAATGCTTCTTGAGTCATGGTGTCAATACGCTGATGCGAATAACTGTGACATGCGACTTCATGACCTAGCGCATGAATTTCCTGAATAAGACGCGGGCAACGCTTTGCAACCCATCCTAGAACAAAAAAGGTAGCTTTGATATTGTGTTCAGAAAACATGCCAAGTATTTTTTCTGTATTCGCTTGAACACGAAATGGATAGGTAGACCACTTATTTCTTGACACGATTGATTCAAAGGCGCTTACCTGAAAATAATCCTCAACATCGACTGTCATGGCATGTTTGATATGACTCATCCTAAACAACTTCTTCTAAAATTTCATCCAGAGGATATTGCTCTAATTGATACAGCCAAGGAATTAGGATTTGTGCAATTCTATTGGCTGCTTTACCATCCCAAAGAGGTGGCATGCTCGAAGAAAACACGTGATCATGAGATAAAATAGCTTTGACCTTTTGTTTAATGGCAGCTGTCTCAGTCCCTATGACTTGATTCGTACCGTGAGTCATCGTCACAGGTCGCTCAGTGTTGTATCTTAATGTCAAACATGGCACACCAAGCGCGGTTGTTTCTTCTTGCAATCCTCCAGAGTCTGTTAACACAAGCGTTGCATCTTTCAACAAACTTAGCATAGGCATGTAATCAAGCGGATCAATAATATGCAAATTTAAGGCAGAATTAATATCAAAACGAGCATTTTTTATTTTTTCCTTTGTCCTAGGGTGACACGGGAAAATAATTGGAATGTCCTGGCTAATATCCATGATTGCTTTCATGATACGGGAAAAAATGTTTGGATCATCCACATTACTAGGTCTGTGTAAGGTTAGGATCGCATACTCCACTGGGCTACAACCGATGGTTTTGCTTAGTGTGGCCTGGCTATCTGGAGCCTTGCTCTTGTAGCGCAACAAAGTATCAATCATCACATTTCCGACAAAGTGGATGTTATGTGCATGGATCCCTTCTTGCATCAGATTCGTTTTGGCACTTGCCTCAGTTGTAAACAGCATAGAGGAAAGCTGATCGGTTATTAAGCGATTAATCTCTTCTGGCATGACTCTATCAAAAGATCGAAGACCTGCTTCGACATGAATCACTGGAATACTTAGTTTGCTACACACCAATGCACAAGCCACTGTGGAGTTGACGTCACCAACCACTAAAACTGCAGCAGGCTTTTCCAACTCTAGGACTTTTTCAAAACGAAGCATGACTTGAGCTGTTTGCCAAGCTTGAGTACCTGAGCCAACATGCAACTCATAATTTGGTTTTTTGATCGATAAAGTTTGGAAGAAAGTATCTGCAAGATTCTTATCATAGTGCTGGCCAGTATGCACCAAAATCTGTTGAACGTGTTGATCTGCCTCTGCAATGGCTCGCATGATAGGCGCCATCTTGATAAAGTTAGGTCTCGCACCAACAACACAAATAAGTTTGGGAGTTACCATGGAGATCCTTTCTATGATTATTTACCCCATTTTAACGAATGTCTACTAAATACGCCATGGATAAGCTTTTGAAACTGCAAGAAAATGCCACGACTAAATCAGAAATAAATCATCTAACTTAGTCTGGATTTAACCTACCACCCCGCGGCGCAACGCAGGTCTTATTTGACGAACAAAGGGGTAGGCTATTCTAAGGTTGGTCACGATATCTGGCGAAGCTTCTAAGGTAACGTCCATATCTTCATCATCATATTGAGCGTTAATATCACAACTTAATTGCCTTAAAGCTTGAGAATCTCCTTCGACAGCGTAGGCTTGATACAGGCCTCTTGAAACTCCATTAAGAACTGTAAATTCTGCGCAAGTATTTCCAAGTTGTCCAATAGAGGTCTCCGTATAAAACTCAGCTTGTTGGTATCTTTGCTGAAAATTAACCAACTGCGCCTGAGCTGCTTGATGAAACCCCTCACCATTAACTGAATCAGAGTGTACCAAAGTTATGTTACCAAAAGGGAACTGATTATTCCTCGTGTTTTCATATAAGTACACTTGAATAAAATTTTTAACGCGATTTAGATCAATATACTGGCAATCCGTAGAATAACCAATAAAAGCTTCGCTGTCTAAGTACGCTAATTTCATATCTTCAAAAAAGCGATGCCCATTGGCACCGAGATCAATATTTACATTTAAAGCTGTCCAATGAGATCCTAGATGGTTTATTGGCATAAAACAACGTAATGTTGCGGGCAAATCTGTGTTACTTAAAAGATAAAATGCTAAGATATTATCAAGCCAATCTTCTAACGAAAGTGAAAGAGGCTGAGCATCGCGATTCCTATCTACAACGGCATAGTCAAGTGCTTGGAAATGCCCACCATCTTGACATAACAAAACCAAATTGCCTGTAAATTGCCCTAACTCCTGCTCAGCACCAAAATCACTCAAATAAACTAGCTCGTGAAATTTCATCAATTTACCAAGAACAACTTGATCTTGGTAAGCATAAATATCTACGTGATTATCATCAGATGAAGAAGCCTCTGCGTGAGTACGCTTTCTTGAATACCGTAATGTCAATCCCGTGCCAATCAAAGCTGCTGTGCCTCCAAGCGCTAAAGTGGCATGATTGGCTTCAGCGACAGTATTCAAACCGCTTATGACCACGCTTGGTAAGAAATCACTAAGCGCTGAGGTGCCACCCGTATAATGGCAGACAAAATCGCCTGCTTGGCATGCCTTAGGGCCTAATAAGCTTTGTAGAAATTCAATCACGATAATTAACCAAGTCGGTAAACAAAAGAAGGAGATGGTATATATTACATCAACTAACTCATAGTGCAAGCTCTATGGCTGTATAAAAGACAATAGGTATGGCGCAACAGATAAGCGCGCCAAAGATTTCAATGACTTGTAGACTTAGGACTTAAAGTGAACTGCAAAATTAACATTATTTTCAAAAATTGTATTTTGCGACGTTCTTCGAAGTTCAAAATAACGATAACCGTAGGTGATATCAGTTTTACGAGATAATTGATGCTCAACTCGAATCCCCACCTGTAACCGCTTATCATGTTGCTGATTAACAAGCTGTTGATAGGCATAACCTCCTATCAGAGCCATTTGTAGTTTTTGACTTTTAAGCCACGATAATTCTACGTTTAGACCTGCTCCCTCTTCTCGCGAATTAGCAGTATCAACCTCTCTTCTCTCTAAATATGGGGTGATTGATGAAGCGAACTTCGTAGTTTTTGACTGCCAATTTAGACTTGCGACTTTTCTTATGAAAACATCATTGCGCACTTGAGGTTGGAACTGAATGCTAACGAGCCCTAAATCATTCACCGTTATCGTTGGCAGTGCAGACAATTGAGTGCGGAAAAAATTTGTGACCTCCTCATGATAAGAGGCTGTCAAACTAGAATATTTTTTTTGCCAAGTCGCGCTAAAATCAAAGGTATCTCCAAAGGCTCTTTGCCCTATATACCCACTAAGTGATAATCGCCGAAGGGGTTGATAAGCTACGCCAACATGCCACCTTGGGCCATCTAAATCTGAAAGGTTCGGTTGATTTTGATGGTTTTCATACCCCCAAGCAGCAAAAGGTCTTAAACGGCTCGTTAAAAAATAGCCAATACTCACTAAACTATCAAAGCTTTCAGCGATATTGATAGCATCTTGCCTTGTGGTGTCCCAATGCCCATAGGCATTCATGGTCCAATGATTTGTCGAAGTAGATCCCAAATTAAAATCCAAATCATGAGTCATTGCATTTGGAACATCTTGGTGATAAATAATTTGCCCAAATTGATATCTGTAATCAGTTCGAAAATTTGACCCAAGCTTGTGATTGAATGATGGCCCAACAATCACTCGACTCACATTAGTTGTGTTAGATCCCCGAATGTTATCAACCGTTAGTTCGCTAGCAGGAAATAAAACAGTCTGGGCATGATCACCTGTCACTGAGAATGTAAGTCTATCCCCCCAATACTGCTTGCTTGCCTTGAACAAACCTTGGTGATAAATTTTATCACTACGGCTATCATTCATATAATACAGGGCTTGTGCTCTATAATAAGCAAGTAGTGGGTTTTTAGAATGGGCATTCTCAACCGTTAAGCTCGGTGCGACCTCTGTCACCCACTCAGATTGACGATCAAGGCCACTATTAAGCTCAATATTACTTGAATAAAACTGTTGGATTGATATTTCTGGAGATAACTGCCATTTTGCTTGTAAGGGACAACTTACACAAAGGATACTAAAACAGACAACTTTTATGGTTTTCATTGAAACGCTTAAGCCCACAAATCCTGACTTAAAACAACCCCAGATAGCTTATCTTTAGGTAACTGATTCACCATCGTGTTCAGTTCAAAACGAGGCGTCCTCCCTGACTCGATCACAATGAGGATCTTATCAACGATTGGCGCTAGTACTTTGCAATCTGCAAATTGGCTTATGTTTTTAGAATCAATAAAAATGTAAGAATGCTTTTGAACTGACTTTATCTCATCCATAAAGTTCTTCATGCTTTTACTAGCTAATAATTCAGAGCGACTTAAATTTCTTTTTCCCGCTGGTACAATCATACATTTAGGCTGCGTTGTTTTATAAAGCACATCAGATAAACTGGCGTGCCCCAACAAATAATCCGTTAGCCCAACTTTTTGTTGTAAACCAAGCTTACAGGTTAATGAGTTTTCCGTATCATCTGTATCAACAATAATGCTATGCCAATCAAGCTCTTGGCTCATAGATAAAGCAGTATTAAAAACAATAGCTGATTTACCCTCTTTTGCTCGAGAGCTCATCACTAAAACTGTCTGAGATAGCGATGAAGCACCTGCGCTATTTAATAGTCCCCATTTAATGGATCTATATTTTTCAATCTCAGAATCTTTTTGTGATGAAATCTTAAAATACCCTGGGAAATTTAACTCAAGCTCAATAGGTAGTCCTAAGGTCAAATCCTCAAAAATTTGAGGATTTTGACTTTCGCTTGGCTTGTCTATTATGCTGGAAGCCACTGATTTTGACATTAAATAACTCCTGCCCCAGTTAATAAATAAACCACCAAGAAGGACGCGATAAGCGCCATCACGCCTGTGGCATACATGATATGTTCCCGACGAGTTTGAATCACAAAACTTGGTGTTTTGTCAAAAGACAACGTCGCAAGTACTGGCAATCCCAAGGTTTGTTCAATTGAAAATTTATCATAGAACGTTGGTTTCAATTGACTTAAGCCAAGGCTTGTCACAATACCACCTATAAATGAAGCCAATAGAACAGCTAGATTAAATAATCCTCGCTTAGGCCACACGGGCTCCGCTGTCACATACGGTGGATCAACTATGTTGAATTTAAAGTTCTCTGCTGTGTCATCAATATCTTCAGCGAAGCGAGCTGCCTCTTTTTTCACCAATAAAGATTGATACTGCTGCTGATTGCTTTGATAATCGCGATTTAAACTAGAAAACCTCGCTTCTGTTTCAATCATATTATCAACTTTATTTTCCATCAAATTAATCTGCTTATCAATTTCCCGCTCTTTGGCTTTTAAGGCCGCAAGTTCAGAAGTAGCTTCAGATAGTTGAATTTTGATTTGCTGGTAAACAGGATTTTTATTAAGTTCATCAGCTGTTAATGACCATCGAGTATCATTTCGTTCACTATCAATTTGCTCTCTTAGCGCCTTCATCTGTGCTGCTAAGCGCTGAACATCTGGGTGTTTCGTTGTGTAAAATTGAGACAATTGCTTATGTTGATCTTCAAGCTCATGCAAGCTTCTTATCAAAGGATGTAGCAGTCGCAAATCACCTGATGTGCTTAAGCCTAAAACAGGCTCTTCACCTCTTAATTGCTTCTCAAGAGATTCCTGCTTACTCTCAACAATAGCTATATCTAATTTAGTGCTTTCTCGATCTATCTGTAGCGTCTGTAGCGATTCATAATAGGAAAGATCCTGCCTTGGTAAATGGCTCATGTTATGCCGCTTAAAAGCAGCTAAACCTTGCTCAGCTTTAATAAGGCGATCTTCCACTTGCCCTATTTGCCCCTCTAAAAAGCGCTGAGCAACGATGGTGTCTGTCCTAGTATCTGAAAGTGTTAACTCCATAAAAAGATTTAAGACTGATTGAACAACCAACTTTGCCACAGCTGGATCTTCGTGTTCATAACTTAACGAAAATAAATTTGAGCGGCCTTGACGATTAAATTTAATATTTCTTTCTAGTTTCTTTAGGAACGCCTCTTTTTCAGATGGCGTCGTATACTCTAAATCTAAATCACTCATTCTGGCTATTCGCTCTAAATTCGGCAAACTTAGCAGTAACTTCGTCATCTTTTGAATCCGAACATCTGGATCAAGACTGACAGAAATATCTTTCATAAGAGGCTGCAAGAGAGATTGAGTATCTATATATATCCGAGAGTTTGCACGATAATAGTCAGGTAGGAAATAAACAAAAACCCAACCAGCAACCGCCAAGATAAGACTAGCAAGTAACCCCATCCATCTAAACTGATAAGCACCTTTCAATAAGGCAAAAGCTTTTTCTAAAAGTATTCTAACATCCATTTAAATCATAGCCTCCGGGATAATCAAAATATCGCCAGGAGATACAGGTGCATTTGCCGTGATGTCTCCGTCTCTAATCAAAGAGTCCAAGCGTACCCTATAAGAGATAGGCTGACCTTGATCTTTGCGTATAAGCACCGCTCTGTTACCAGCTGCAAAATCGGTTAAACCGCCTACTTGTATCATTAAATCGAGCACGGTCATGCCCTCTCGATATGATAAAGATTGCGGCGAAATAGCTTCGCCCACCACTCTGATCGTATCATGATAAGTGCCCACAAATCTGGACAGCATCACTGTCACATGTGGATCCTTAATATATTGAAGAAAAGCTTTTTCAAGATCATGCGACAGTTGCATCGCTGTCAAACCTGCTGCATCTACATCTTGGATAAGTGGAAGGGATATCCGCCCATCAGGGCGAACAACAACCATTTCAGAAACCTCTGGATTCTTCCAAACAGCTACTTGGAGATGGTCACCAGGGCCAATATGGTATTGTGATTGCTCCTGAGTAAGCGGCGCTTGCTCTAGTAACGGGTAATTGGAGCCTGCGCAACCAGCCAGACTCAGACTTATACCAACGATAAGTCCAATAATTTGACGACTCATGAACTTTAACTATCCTTGTCTTTTAATTCTATCGAGTAACGCACGGGCAGAATTCTTTTCAACAAATGACTCATCGCTAGCTAGAACTCTCTCTAATTCAGTCATGGCCTTTTGTTTATCACCCATTTCAAACAACCCAACAGCACGGTGATACCTCAGTTGAAGTGACTTTGGCTGCTGTGCAATAGCATCGGTTAATATTGGAACTGCTTGACTCGACTTTTTAAGTTGAATGAGCACCCAGGCGTACGTGTCAGCAACTTGAGGCACATCAGGTGCCAGCTTATAAGCTTTTTCTGATAAACTCAAAGCTTCTTCAAGTTGGTTATCCTGCAAATTAATATGTGCAAGATTATTAAGCGAGATATAATCCGAGCTATCCTCTTTGACAACCTTAGCATAATGCTCCTTAGCTTTAGAAGTATTTTGATCCAACAAATACTCTGTTGCAATAAACTGCCTAAGCTTATGATCTTCTGTGTGACTTGCTAAATGCTTTTCTATCATCTCAAAAGCTAAATCTGCTTTGCCATTAAACTTAAGAGCACGGTAATAACTTCGAGCATAATGCTTTGTATCTGATTTCTCATAAGCTAACTTATATTGATTGACGGCTACGGTTAAATGACCCAACCCTAAGGATGCATCACCTAGTAATTTATGGCCAATAGGACGCTCAGGAAACTGAGCTATAATTTTATTAGCTGTTTCTTTTAGTTTTTGGTACTGCTGCTGCGAAAGTAAAATATCCGCTGTCATAAGCAATGCAGGCACATTATTCTGTTGTATTTTCAAAATCTCAGTTAATGATCTTTGTGCTAATTCAACTTGCTTTAAACCTAGCTGAGCACGAGCTAAGCCTTGTAGGATTTGAATCTGACCCGGATGCATTTGATTTAGCTCATTAAAGATTTTTAAGGCCGAGTCAAAGTCATTCTTATACAAGGCCATTTGACCAACAAGTTGCTTGGCTTGAAGAAGTTTAGGAAATTTCTCTAAACCCTCCATAGCTTCTTGATAAGCTTTATCTAACTGCGCATGACGCCAATGATAGCTTACGACATAAGTCACGGCTTCAAAGGACTCAGGATTCCTAAACTGAGCAGTCTTTAACCACTTAAGTGCCAATTTAGGATCATTATTTAATTCTGCAATTTGACTTTTCAATTCCAAGGCTTGCAAAAAACTTGGATCCACCTTAAGTGCCTTATCTAACATTTTATCAGCGGCTGATAAATTCTTATCTTTCATATGAACTCTTGCTAAATTGTTCATCGCTGATAGAAATTTTGGAGCCAGCTCTATGGCCTTTTTAAAGGCAACGATAGCACCTTCTTTCTTTCCACTGGCACTTAAGGCTAACCCTAAACTATTCTGAAAAATTGGATTATTTTCGTCTCTAGACACTAGCTGACGAGAGATTAGAAGAGCTTTCTCTGCATCGTTTTGTTTCAAGGCCATGTACAATCGTAATAAATCAGCCTCTACATTATCACTATGATCAACCAAATCATCTAACAGATCTGTTGCCTTCCCATTTTCCTGATTAGCAATCAAGCTTGCTGCTAATTCAACCTTAATAGCAGGATCTTGAGGCATCTTAGCGGAAGCTCTTTGTAAATAATCAATCCCTTTGTCTAATTGACCAACGACGACATATGCATGTCCTAACAACGCTAGCCATTCGTAATGAGGCGTTTTTGCAACAAGTGGCTCTAATAATTTTATACTGGCCGTAGGATCTTTTAATTTCAGCATCACAGATGCTAAAACAGCTTGAGATCCTGAATGCCCAGGGTTCAACTCTAGGTATTTTTGTAACGTTTTAGCTGCCATCTCATATCGTTTTTGATGATGGTAACTATAACCTAACAGCAGATAGGCAGGCGCATGATTAGACTTAATGGCTGTTAGTTTTTCAAGAACCTGAATGGCTGGCACGACTTCTTTTTTGGAATAAAGAGCCAAAGCATGATAGTAAAGAGCTAACGTATGACGAGGCGCTTTCTCAAAAAGTTTATCACTTTCCTTAATGAAGGATTCCTTGTCTTTGAGCAACAAGAAAATTTCAGTGAGTCCTAATCGTGCTTGTAAGTTATCCTCGTTCAAATTGAGAGCATATTGATAAGCTATCCTAGCACTATCCAAATCATTTTTTAACCTAAAAATAGATGCTTGAACCACTTGAATTTGTGCATCAACTTTCAAATCCTTATGTAGCTCTGATTTCTGAAGAGCTATCCCTAAGAATCTTTCTGCGTCTTCTATTTTATTTTCTAATAAGTAGCTTTGTGTTAAACCCAAAAGAGCTTCTAGCTTGCTTGGATGATGAATTAAAATTCTCTTAAAAACGTCTCGAGCCTGACCAAGCTGATTTAAAGACAAATGCGCTTGCGCCTTGATCAGATCCAAATCTGCGAGCCAGGGAGCAGTAATGTCATTGACGGCAATCGCATCACTATCAAAAGTCAACAGTAACTTTTCATATTGATGTTGAATCAAATATATTTTAGCTTGGAGAGGCATCCAATACTGTTGATCAACGCCCAGTTTTTTGGCTCGTTGCAATTCCTTATCGGCACTATCTAAATCTAGATTAAGCAAATAAGTTTTTGACAAAAGATATCGAGCTTCTTTGTCCATCGGTGCATCTTTCAAAGTTTTCTTCAGATGAATCAAAACATCGAGAACAGGCTGATTCTCTAATTGGTTTTCAACCAAGTCTACCTGCTCATTTGTCAAGGCCATGACTTGACTTCCTATCAAACTAGAAAACAATGCCCCTAACAACCAATGAGTTTTTTTCATGAAAATCCCTTATTTACAAAAGCAAGTCTTAATTTATGATGAAATTTTTTCAGCAAGCCCTAGTTTGTCTATCAAATGATATAAAGTTGGTCTTGTAACCCCAAGAAGCTCTGAAGCCTTAGTCATGTTACCGGTGCTAAAAGTTAAAGCCTTTTTAATCGCCGTTCGCTCAGCTTCATCTCTAACTTCCTTTAAGTTAAAAGGAAACCCCTTTTCAACAAAAGGTAAATCAAGATCGGCGATAGTAACTTTGGCATGATCTGCCATCACGGTTGCTCGCTTAACTCGATTTTCTAACTCTCTTACATTGCCGGGCCACGAATAGGCTAAAATAGCCTCCTTAGCTTCATCATGAAATGTTTTTCCTTTGGAGCCATACATTTTGGAGTATTTTTTCAAGAAATACTGAGCCAGTATTAAAGCATCTTGCTCTCTTTCGCGCAAAGGGGGAATTTTTATATTCATTTCACTGATTCTGTAAAAGAGATCTTCTCTAAATAATTTAGAGGCTATTTGCTCACTTAAGGATTGATGCGTTGCACATATTACTCTCACATCAACTTCTATTTCTTTGCGCCCACCTAATCGTTCAATTTTTCTTTCTTGTAAAAACCGAAGCAATTTAGGCTGAAGGCTTTGTGGCAAATCACCAATTTCATCAAGAAATAGAGTACCCCCCTGGCTCATTTCAATTTTTCCAAGGCTTTGCTTAATAGCTCCTGTAAACGCTCCCTTTTCATAGCCAAACAACTCACTCTCTAGTAAATTTTCTGGAATGGCTGCACAATTAATGGCAATAAATGGCTTATCATGACGCAAGCTTAAGTGGTGGATCCCACTCGCTAGAACTTCTTTGCCCGTCCCGCTTTCGCCAGTCAAAAGTGTCGTAATATCCGTTGGTGCAATTTTTTCAACAATTTGACAGACCTGTAACATATTATTGGATGACGTGTGCAAAGCTGGTATTTTTGTCGAGGCTTCGAGCACAGAAATAGCACGGTACTCATTCTCTAGCTGGTACAAATAGTGAGCTCTATCAACAAGTAGCCCTAGCTCATTTTTATCGATGGGTTTAACATAAAAATCATAAGCACCTTTTGATATGGCTGACAAAGCGTGCTGGCGATCACTTTGCCCTGTCACAACAATCACCTTCGTTAAAGGTCTTAATCTCAGAATTTCTGTTAAAGCTTTAAACCCTTCGTCAACGCCATCTGGATCAGGTGGTAACCCTAAGTCTAAGGTAACAACTCCCGGCTCATGCCTGCGCAGCAAAGCTAAAGCCTCTTTTAAGTTACCTGCCGTCAATACTTCATATTTTTCAAAGCTCCACCCTAACTGGGCTTGGATCCCTGGGTCATCTTCTACAACCAATAAATAGGGTTTACTCATGACACTGTTTCCTCACAATTTTTCTCAATCGCAGGCTTTAAGCTTGCTCGCTTATATTCAGGGAAATCCATCATAATAGAAGTCCCCTGACCCTGCACACTCTCTACGGACAATACACCTGATGCACGCTCCACAAATGATTTGACTTGAAAGACACCAATACCCATACCCTTTTGCCCTTTCGTACTAACAAACGGTTTAAAAAGTTGATTATTAATAAAGTATTGACTCATACCTGCACCATAATCTTTCACAATAACTCTAACCTTGTCACTTTCAAATCTAAGAATGATTTCAATGGATTGCTCTTTAGGGCTTGCTTCAATGCCATTATCAATTAAATGCATCATGCAATGTTTAAAAGATTCTCTATCTAATTGCACCCAAACCTCTGAATTAACCTGACAATCAAAAAGAACCAATTTAGACTTTAATCGGCATTCTGCAACAAGCTGCTCCACCTCAAACTTCAAATCAACAAGCTCAACTGACCAAGCACTAATTGGGTTATGAAGCTGATTCTGTAACTTACTTAATTTTTGATGAATGCTATCTAATGTTATAAACATGGTTTCAACAAAACGTGGATCACTCGCATGCTTTTTGTTTTGAAGTATAAGTTGTGTTGAACTTAACAGATTTTTAATATCATGAAGCATAAAAGCTGATATTTGATGATAACTTTCAAATTGCTTGGCTACGTGCAAAGCATCAGCTAATCGTTGTTGGCATAAAAAGGCAGTTGCTTGAGTACTCGCTGTTTCTAACAAGTCACTCACTTCCCAGTTGATATCGACTCTAACTCTAGATCGCCCTAATACAACAAACCCTTCAACGACTTCATTGAGAGACAATGGCACAAGAAGCCATCCTCGCTTAAAAGATGAAAAACAGCTAAAGACCAGTCTTTCAGTTTCATCGCCATTTTTCAAATCTCGTAATAAAGCAGGCTGAGTCAATTGCCCCAAATACTGGCATACTTTAACTTGATCAATCTTAGGCAAATCAAGAGAAATGTTCCACCCTTCCTTTAGGACAAAATGATCGCCGCTTTTCTCAAACAAAAGCCCTTCCGGACTTTCAACCATGTCTGCAAAAGCCACAATAACACGAGTATGTAGAGATAAATCACTATCTGAGCGGCCTAATAATTGACTAAAACCTAACCACTCTTCTCTATAATCATAATAAAGGCGAAAAACATGACGAGCTAATTTTAATTTAAGATAAGCTCTTGCTTTCCCTGAGACTAACAAGCTCAATAATAATAGTCCTGAACTAAAAATAACAAGGACGGCTAAAGTTTTTCCCCAATGCCCACCCATCGCCCGCAACGTGTAACCAACAGCAGCCATAGCAATTAAATATAAACCACATGTGACAATGACGGTTGATCGATAGATTAAAATACGTGAAGGAGCAACATCCAAGTTCCATCGCTTATTTCTAAAAGCAGAAACAGCAACCATAGGAGCAACAATTAAGTTGATGCCCCCCCTGGCATACCACAAGTTCTCGTCCAACCTTTCAAAAAGCAAAGCATGAGCGTACATGACAAAGTCATAAGTAAATAAAGCGCCAATCCCAATACAGAAAAATTTAATGCCCCATCGTCGCTGAGGTAAGATGCCTCGATATAATTGTTCAACTAAACTCAAACCTAAAACACTTAAAGCTAAGTGCCCAATGAAATCTATGTGAACAAAAGAAGATGTTTTTCCTGGAAGCCACTGTTGGTGGATGAGCAACGCATTCAACATCATGGCAAACAAACCAAATGAGAATACGGATAACATCATTCTACGCGACTTAATGCTTGTGCTAGCTTGAGATGGGGCCACAATCATACTAGCAAGTGCCAGACACCAACTTCCGTCTTGCGCAACCTCACTTAAAACAACCCACTGGTAGTTCTCAAGAAGTTTGAAACCATACAAGGATGCTAAACTAGCCCACAAGGAAGTAAAAACGCAAGCCACAATAATCCATGGCGTTTTTTGATAAGTTGGCTTATGAAATAAAAGAATGATGGCAAGACAAAGAAAAGCTCCTGCGCCTATGCCGTGACTAATACTCGCGACTTCAGGCATAACAGCTCCTTGCATATGACTAGACGGGCTTCCTACCGAGCACCACGTCTCCACAATACCACTTCTAAAGTTTGGAGTAAAATAACAAAGTCAAGAAATAAACTATAGTTTTTCACATAATAAAGATCATATTGAAGTTTTTCAAAAGAGTCTTCTATAGAAGAGCCGTAAGGGTAGCATACTTGTGCCCAACCAGTGATACCAGGCTTAACAGCATGCCTTTCTTGATAGAAAGGGATCTCTTTTTCAAGATCTGTTACAAACTCTGGGCGTTCAGGGCGAGGCCCTACAAAGCTCATCTCTCCCTTAAACACATTAAGAAGCTGAGGTAACTCATCTAACCTTGTTTTACGAATGAAGTGACCAATAGCTGTGACTCGATTGTCATCTATTTTGGCCCACTGTGGTCCATCTTTTTCGGCATCAACGCACATACTTCTAAACTTCAAAACTTCGAATAGTTTCCCTGTTTCACCGACTCGCACTTGCCTAAAAAGAACAGGGCCTTTCCCTTTGCTTTCAAGCCAAACAGCTAATATCGTCAATAATATGAGAGGGCTTGCTATCACACCTAAAATAGCACTCAAAATAATATCTGAAACACGCTTTAGCCATTTCATCCATGGACTTCTCTGAAAGCCATCTGCAAAAATAAACCAGCTTGGTGAAATCCAATGGATAATAATCTTCCCAGCTTCCCTCTCATAGAAAGAAACAATATCAACAACACTCACCCCAAAAAGTTTGCACCGCAACAATGATTCCGTAGGAAAGCCTTGTAGCCTATTATCAACAGCAATCACAATCTCATCAATTTGCTTTTGCTTCACTATAGATAGTAGATCAACATTCATGGCTAATACTAAATTTGAAGAGACACCTAATTCTTCATTTGGCAATGGTACGAAGCCAAACATTTCATATTCGTAATTCCCAAATGTTTTCATTTGCCCTTTTAAAGTTGCCGCTCTCTCGCCTGCTCCAAGGATCAAAATCCTTCTTTTTAAGGCTGAAGAAGCTAAAGCTCTAAATAGAATCATTCGCGTGAATAAAACACCCAAAAAAGCGATGCCTATCACAGTCAACCAAACTGAATGGCCCATGTCTAAGTCAGGAATGGTATAAGACAGTTGGTCAATCACGAGTACGCCTAACACAACACCAGTGATGATCCGCAAGACCATCCCACTGCGCCCCTCTTTTAGCCGTCTTTGATATAATCCCACAGAGGCTAGCGAAAGCAGCATGACGACTGAAAAAAATGCAGCTTCTGCTGCTAAGGGCTGAAGATGCTCTAGAACATCATTGAGTTGAACATCCATGCCCACAATAACGCCAAGAAACAAAGAGCTGACAAATATTATGATTTCTAAAACCATTAAAAAAAGATAAGATGCCGGAACATATTGTCTGAAAATTCGGACAGTACCCATAACTATCTTTCCTTATTGGTAGGCAACACTGGCCTGGCAAAGCTCGATTTTGAATGAAACCAATATTTTTTTAATTATCAACAATGACAACACTCATTGTATAAGATGTAGCATTGGAATGAATAGCTACCCAACCAACTGCTAGGTGCTTTTAAGTAAATAGGCCTTCTTTAACAAGCTTTCCAATGTTGATAAGACTAGGATTTTAATCTTCTTTCGAATCTCACTCACTTTAGTGACATCAACCCCTTTATCATCCTTCAAGCTAAGTTCCTTAGATTTTATTTTTTCTTCAATTAATTGATTTAAATCTTTTATCTTTTTGTCGCCATCCAAAAACTGTAAAACAATTCTCTCCATATCTTGAAGGTGATGCGTTTCATGACGAAGGTTTGGAACTTTAGCCTTTAGTTTTGATATGGTCTGAATATGTTTTGCAGTCATTGGCTTCGCGTCTATATGGCTTGCATAGATACCGCTGTCCATATGGAGCTGAATCATGCCGCCTAAATATAAGCGTATCAAATTCAACTCTTGATCCAAAATAGCCTGGGCTTTCTCTTTGTCATCAAATTGAACCATTTTCATACTTTGGCTTACCAAGTCATCATAAGCTAAGGGCTTACCAAAACCATCATGCAAAATTTTCATGCAAGCCTTGGTTAACGGATTTTGTATCGTTAAGACTATCCCTTTTGCTTGAAAAGTCACAGTCTCATTAGATTGAATTTTATCTTCAGGTAATCCTTCCTGAAATTGCCCACAAAAAGAGAGATAGAATTGATGCACATCACTTAAGTCTAAATTTCGATTGATAGTCTGAGATTCATGACAAATAAGCGTCGTTCGAAACCTTTGATTGCGAATAAAGTCCATATATTGGCCCATGCGAACAATATCTTTGATTTCTGAGAGCTTTTCGCTAAAGTTCTTTTTTAAATTTCCGGGGAACATAGATGGAACATGACTGTCACTTAGATAATTAAGCTGATGGCTCTTGCAATCTTTGACAAACTCATGAAAATAGAAAGGTTGATTTTCCTCTTCTAAGTACTCGTGGTAAATATAGTAATCATCAGATTTAGAAATAATCGAAAGCTCATCTTTTAAAAATTTGGCATACGGCGTTTTTTCTTTCTCAAGACCACCGGATAGAAAATTAATGAGCACCCGTGACTGCTTAACTCTCTCTTCAGGCGTTTTAAAATGACGCACATGAAATTTCATCATATCTCGTACAACAGTTGCCATATTCCACGCAGGTAAAGCATTATAGCTAATACAGGCAATGCCTTGCGGCGCAAGAGTTTGCTTAATGATAGATAAGATCTTTTGACGTATATCTTCAGGCACCCAAGTATAAACCCCATGGCAAACGATGTAATCAAATTGACCTTCGTCTTCAAAATCTGCAATGGACTGACAATGCAACGATATATTTTTTATCCCAAGGTCATCGATCAATTGCTGCCCATGATCGATTTGTTTTTGAGATAAATCTATCCCGATAAATTCCGATTTTGGGAAATTACAGGCCAATGGAATAATATTGCCACCTGAGGCACACCCAAGCTCTAAGACACGAGATTTTTTATGGTCTTGAGGCTTCAAACCAAACAGGGTACCTACCGTTGCTAAGTGGGCAGGATTCGTTAGACTGTAACTATAACTCTCATACTGTAGTTCATCATACGAAAATGTCATTTCAGACTCCTTTCTGTATCAAAAGCGCGCACTGACTAAATTTATGAAGCGTTTGCTGGTATAAACCATCAAGCCTTGTTTCTAAATCCTTGATATCTGTCACTGGCTTCTTTTCTTCATTTAAAACTTGGAAGACACCTTGTTTAATCTCGTTCATTAAATCTTTAAGATGTTGACGCTTATTTTTTTTGCCATCAAGGCGTTGAAGAAGCATGCGCTCCATAGGATTTAAAGCTATCACTTCATGCCTTTGATTAATCACGTAATTTTTAACTTTAGCTTGCTCTACAGCTAAGTCTGTCGTCAGAGGTTGATCTGTGGTTTGCTCTATATATCGACCTTCGCTAGAATGAATCAAAATCAAGCCACCAAGAATAAGTCTCAAAAGATTTACTTGCTGGTTGATGTGATCTTGCACTTTCTTGCGCTGTGTTATCTTTGTGGCAGACATCACCTGCTTAAGCAAATCGTCATAGGATATTGGCTTTTGCGAGTCACAAAGTACTTTGATGAGGTGCTTAGTCAAACTATCTTTTGTCGTTAATGTAATTGATGCGCCAACAAACTTTAGTTCAACGCCATCTAGAAAATCGGTTTCATTAAACTTGATATCTCTTAGCCCAGCATAACTAAAATAAAAATTTTCAGCACTAAAGACATCTAAGTTTCTTTGAATGTGCACATGATTATGACAAAACAAAGTGGATCTAAATCTCTGATTACGAATAAAGTCCATATATTGATTGGCAACAAGAATACTATTGACTTTACTGATTTCTTTTGAGAATTGAGGCGGTAAATTACCTACAAACATAGACACCAGCTGGGCATCAGATAAGTAACTCAGTTGATATTTCTCAGCCCTTTCTACAAGCTCATGAAAATAGATGGGTAGGTTAACGGCTTCAAGATGATCGTGCAATAAATAAGAATCAGGCTGCTTTTTTAGCAATTCAATTTCAATTTTCAAAAAATCTGCATAGCTACTATCTTCACCCTCTAAGCCCTCACTAATAAAATGCAGCAGTGCTCTTGACTGAGTAGCTTTTTGAGTTGGATCCTGAATATTTTCGGTATGATAAAGCATCATTTCTCTAATGCTTTTAACCATGCTCCAGCCAGGCATAGTGTTATAACTTATATAGGCAACACCTGCTGGAGAAAGATTTTCTTTAAAGATAGAGAGTATTTTATCTTGAACTTCAGGTGGCACCCATGAATAAATACCGTGACAAATGATATAATCAAACTGACCTTCATCCGCGTGAAAATCTAAAATAGATTGCTCTCTCAGCTCTATATTGGAGAGTTTTAATTTTTTAACCAGATCGCAGCCATCTTGAATTTGTTTCCCAGATAGATCGATGCCTAAAAATTGGCTCTCTGGCAAATTATAAGCCATAGGGATTAAGTTTCCCCCACTGGCAGCACCTAGCTCTAGCACCTTAGCTTTTCTAAAGTCTACTGAGCCGACTTGAAATAATTTTGCTAAGGTATACAGATGCTCTGGGTGAGTCTGACTATATGCATAACTTTCATATTTTGTTTCATCATAAGCATTCTCCATAACAATATCATCCCTCTTAAAGTAATAGGGATAATTTATATAAACCTCACAAATAGTCAAGCTCCCAACTTTTGTGATACCCTATATCCATTTTTTTTCTTAGGAATCAAAAGCCGATCGAAACTGATCGGCTATCATTAGCAGCAAACTTGGCTATGTATTTGAAGTCTGTTTCTTTTCTTCACATATAGAGCAATGAAACCAACAAAAGCTATCGTAAGTGTGATAGGAATCACACTTAGCGCACTTGCATAGTCATAGACTGAATACTGCGGAGCACCATTAATCATTTGCCCATCCCAGACAAACGTCATCACAGAGCCAACACCGGCATGAAATAAATAACCAAATGGCATAATGATCATGTTGGCCATCGCTGTAGTTAATCCTGCAAGATGAGCTCCTGCAACCATACCGGCTTTTGAAATGGCAAGTATTTGGTAAGCACAAAAGAAACCAACAACAAATAGCGTCGCTCCAATAAGACTCACGGGCAAACTCGCACTTAGTAGCAACAAGAAACAAACAGCCATCATCACCGCACTTAAGGCAATCATTGGATAATAATGATCTTGATGTCTCGTTAGCATCGGCAAGATCGGAGCACCTATCCCCATACCAAGAAATATCATCGAAGGATAAGTGGCTGCCAAATTATCACTCAGACCATAAACCACTTGTAAGAATTGCCCACTCCAGCCGTCTGCAAAGCCTTCTAGCGGTCCAACCATAAGCCCGGCCAAGATACAAATCGTAAGGATCTCAGGTTTAGAAAAAATCTGCTTAATATCTTGAGTGATATTCGTTTTTATCGTTTTAACTTTTGGCACCATCAACCAAGTCATGATGGCTAGCATAAAAGCGATCATAGCTAAGCATTTGAAAGTCCACTGCCAACCGTAGTGTTTTAATAACCAATGGACAGGCCACCCGCCACAAATGGCCCCAACCAAACCAATGGTGACACTGAAGCCAAGCATCTTTGCAAATAGCTCTTCTCTATAAGCAATCCGAATAATCTTAAAAATACCCAAGATTGCACCACTTGACCCAACCCCAATCAAAACCCGACCAATACAAGGGTAAATCCAGTTGTCTGAAATGATAAACGGTAAAAGTCCTAAACCACAAAGGAGCATGCATCCAGGCAATATTATTTTAGGTCCAATTCTATCGAGCATCAACCCCAATGGTATATGGACTAAGGCATAAGCAATATAATAGAGACCATTCAATTGTCCAAAAATCTGAGCATCAATTTGGTACTGCTGCATCAAATCGACCATAGTAATGTTAGGCAATAAACGCAACACATATTGGTAAGCGTAAAAAAATGAGGCTAGGATCCACATCCCAAACCCATGGCGGACAAATTGATTGGACATAACAACAACTCCAAGAGGCTATTCTATAAATTCAAGCGACACTCAACCACTAAGTTTCGAAAAACTTAGCCTTAAAAATATTAAAATGTTGGACAGGAGTAATTAGCAGCTAAAGCTGCCCAGGAGGAGAGCAAAGTGAGGAAGTGCCAAAGTTTTCATGAAGCCATATTACATAGCCATGGAGCTAAATTCAAGCACCAAAAGATAAATGTAGGCTGTTAATCGACAAAGACCTAAGGCAAGATAGGGGGGGTATACACGTATCATCTCACCTCATTTGTGGGTTTTGATTCGTAGCTTGCTAAATAATTTCGCCAAGCCCTTGGGCGAAGGCTCTTCACCTTGCTCTGCATTCGCGCTTTGTGCACCTCCCTGCCTTGATACAATAAGCGCTTGGATCCTTTCAGGAGTCTCAAAGTCATCATGAAAACAATGCCCCCAAGCTTGTTTATGAACCTGCGGAGTTGGCAGTAATTTCCACATGTCACGAAAAGACCCAACGAGTGCTTTTTCTTGTGCAAGATGGTGTTCTTCTTTTAGTAACCGTTGAAGGTTTTCCTTTAAGCTTGCATAGAGAGCATCTACCAAACTAAAATATTTCTCTGTAAAACTATCTATGGTATCAATATCGTCACTAAGATTTTCCATCTCTACATAAAATCGCTCTACGCTACGGACAATGATTTTTAAGGCATTACTAACTTGGGCCGCATGATCAAAAATTTGTTGTGCACTATCCGCACTTTCTCTATTCTGAAGTGGCAGTCCAAGCTGAAACTCACTTGCACCAATATTAACTTCGGTCAAACTGTCTAGTCGATCTATCATCTTAAGACATCTCAACTTTTTCACATTAAAAAGACAACCTGTCACTTCATCTTCTAAAGGCCCTTGAGCGTCAACAGCTGCGCTTGACCAATATGGGATACTCGGAGCCCACCAAAAATATGAGCTGCTTGAAGAAGACGCTTGCTCTTTGTTATCTATCGCAAGATTGCCCACATAGGTTTCGATAGCATTCAATAAGGCATCTTCAAAAAGCGCTAGCCAGACACATTGACTTGAGAGAGCGTTAAGTACTTTTTGTTTAGCGATGCTAGAAGGACGTTGCGCATTTTCGTATTGCTGAACATTCTTCTCTAAAAGAATATGTTGCTGCTTGGCATAAGCCATCTTAGACTGCATAATCTTTTTAGCAATAGCATTGCCAGCATCAACGCGATCTTCTAAAAAAATAGCGCCATGCTCCAGCAGGCACTTGGCAAACAAAAGAGTTTGTGGCGACTTAGCTTTAGAAATACATGCCTCAGAAAAAAGCGCTGGGTAACTTTCTAAGTCTTTCCCTGCAGAGATTAACTTTAAATAGGGTAAGGTATGTAAGGATGCACCAACCACCGCCATGCGCATGCCAATCACATAGTATCTTAAAAAGAGATCGTCAATCGTTGCTTCATTAGCTTGCTGGGTTGATGCTGAAGAACCTCCACTGCTCAAGCATTGATCTTTGTGGGGAGAAGTCATCATGACTTGATGGAACGCATCCAAGACTGGTAGAGCCTCATGGGGGAAAACATTGGTTATTGTTTGCCTTAAGACTCCCTCTAGTGAATCATTAGGGTATAGTTTGTGAAATAAATCCCACAAATCAACTCGCAATTTTAGCCAATAATGTTCCAGTGAGATTTTTGTAGGAGCCTTAATCAATGTAGTACACCCATATCTCTTGTTTAAACCAGTAAGAATCTTAGCAGTCTAATCTAGAGAGTTGAGTCAGACAAGCTAATTCAATGTTCTTGATTGAATTTTAGTTGAGCGCCTCTTCTACTTATAATATGAGCTTGATTGACTATGAAACAGTGATCTGAGATCTTAATTCCGATATCTCATTCTTCCTGATTAAAAATAGCCTTAGGCAAAACATCATCATGAAATTAAATCAACATAAAGCACTTACAAACCTATCATGCTTCATCATGATTTGCCTTTTATCAATCTTAAATATGCATAGCGCCTATGGACATCAAACAAATCAGGTTTGCCCTAACGAGTATCCACAGCTAACTTGCCCAGAAAACCAAGTCATGGCACCTGCTATCAATTTTCCAGAATCCAGCTCGAGTACATGTATGTTAGATCCCTGCAAACTGCCTGAAAATCCGTTTTACATCAACGCGAAACAAGTTAGACATCTTTGGAAAGATGTCTTTCATCTCGAAAATGAGAATGATTTTCTAGTCCAATTAATTCGCGTTGCCCAAAATTATGCTCAAGTCCCTATCTCAAACTATTATGTCGGAGCTGCAGCACTTGGCGCTAGCGGCGATATTTATCTTGGAGCTAACCTAGAATTTTCTCAAGTAGCACTAAATCAAAGCGTGCATGCTGAGCAGTTTGTTATCACCAATGCTCAATCTCATAAAGAGAAGCAGATTGTAAAGCTTGCAGTTTCTGCTGCGCCTTGTGGCCACTGTCGCCAGTTTTTAAGAGAAACCTCTCAAAGTTTAGGGATTCAAATTTTTATCTCGAACCAAACGCCTAAGACACTTGAGCATTTACTACCAGAGTCCTTTGGACCTGAAGATCTTGGGCAACAAGGAGGCTTGCTAAGTTCCCAAAATCATCAACTAAAGCTATGTCATTTACGAACCCATCAAAGTACGCTTACACCATGTCATGAACTTACATATCCTAGCTTAGCTTACCTAGCTCTAGAGGCAGCTAAGGAATCATGGGCGCCTTATACAAGCAACGCCTCAGGTATTGCTATAAAGACAAAAGATAATCGAATCTTCAAAGGATCTTATGCAGAAAATGCTGCATTCAACCCAAGTCTTTCTCCTTTGCAAGCAGCTCTTGTCAACGTTGTGGCTAGTGGTCAAACCTATCAAGATATTATGGAAGTCATTCTTGTTGAAAAGCAATCAGCGTTAACAAACAAAAAAGAAGCTAGCCAAGCAGCAGAAACCATAAACTTGCTTAAACACTTAGCACCCCACGTAAACCTACAAATTTATGACGCTATAGATAAATAAAAAAATCTAATAGCAAAGTCTGAGCGACCTCTATGAAAGGAGGTCAACTAACCTTAAATTAAGCTAATCTACATTTCTTTGACATTTTGCTCAAAAAGAATTAAGTTACAGCACTTATAGTCTATCCTCACCTCTTTGAGAATCAAGACATCCAACAGCAAGCCCATAACCTTGTTTATAAGTAGTACCAGTGCCTTGGCATCTTCAGACAAAAAAGCAATTTAAAATTTGGTTTACCCTCAACCCAGAAGAGTTTTTGCCTACTGAAAATAAATTGAGGCTGATTCGCGCTATGCTTGCGAACCCCAGCACCCTATTCTCGTTTGTTTACAGTTCAAAAATTCTATCTGAGTTTGCTTTATCTGAATTAAATCAATTTTGTAAGCGTTTAAAAGTTGAGCCCATTGATATAGATTCGCAAAATTTTACCCTTCATTTGAATCATGATCTTGATCAAGTCATGTACACCATTGCTAAAGCAGAAATTAATCATGCTCTGGCCAAAAGCGGCGGTAACCTGGCTGCAGCCTCAGATATTCTTCGCACATTGCCCTCCTTAATAGAATTGGCCGGCATCTACTCTGACTTTGATGTTGAAGTGAACTTTGAATCATTAGCAGCTAATGTTGAAATACAATCTCCCATTCTCACGGCCATAACGCTAGAACAAGCGGACGACCACCTAACCCAACTTAGCATCAATAATGAAATATTTGCTGTCGCCACAGATCGGTCAACGTCAAAAATTCACAAAGATGCTCTCGCATCTATTAGACATTTACAGCAAGAACAGATAAGACGATATACGCAGCCTGGTATCGCTTTAACTTCGCCTGTTTTCAACGGTTTGTTGACGATGGTTAACTTAGATCCTACGCTGACCTCTATTATTAAACTCTACAACGAATCTCACCAAGCGCAAAGCATTTTTCATTTAAGACTGTTTATTCAAAACTTATCAATCCTAGATTTATGCCAATCCGTTTTCAAAGCGCATTTAAATGAAATATTTGGCCAAAAGCACTATTCGTCTCTGCCTACACAAGCATTGAACAAAGCCATCGGTGCCTATAGGAAAAGATTGTGTGAGCATACACATCCTGGCTATTTCAAAAATCTAAGTGATGAAAAGATTGCATTAGCGTTTTTGGATGATCTCAAATCCTTACTCTACAAAGCCTCCGTCATAACCATTTCAGGGCCGCAAGCAAGCATGGCGCTCTTTGAAAGCAAAGTGAAAGATATTGATTTTTCTACTTTATTTGATCCATCCCAGCCCCCTAGATCTGAACTCATTCATGACTTTCAATGTGCAAGTTTAAAAGGCAACAAAATCGATAAACTGGTGATAGGTCAAGATACGCAACGTGCTGGCACCACACCCAAATGTGATGAGTCCTGGACAGAAAGTGGTGCGAAATCTTCAAAAGCTAGATCAGAAGACATAGAGCATCGCTTAATTAATTTACAAAGAATCATTAAACGTTCACTAAAACTAAATCCTCAATTTAAACGCTAAGCCACTAGACACGATCAATTATGCTGCTATTAGCAAATTCTAGTTATCGCCATATTGAACTTCCTCAGCTTGTCTCAGTCAAAGGTGATAAACGCCACTTAAAGTGATATAAAAAATGACAATTCTACTTCAAAATACCTGGAAAATATTGGCCCTGGCTAGTCTTGTGATACTACACCCTTTTGAGGCTCTAGCTAATAGTGACATTATCCTGGATGAGTATCATCCTTCCATAGGAGGGACTATTCGAGACGCCATAGAAGTGCCAGAAGAAGTTCACTTAGCTGAAAAGGCTGGAAAGGCTTATGCTGGCGTTTTATGTATGATGGCATCACCCAATTCGTGGGGAGATTTTTGGGGCCCGAAGCAAACCAAAGCTGAAGTTCAAGCAGATAGCGCCATGATGGCTCGCTACTGGAAGAGTCATGGTTACACCAGTGAAAGCCAAGCTGGCGTGGCTATTAAGCGATATTGGGGTACCGATCCATTCAAAGAAGGGGCTACGCTTGCAGTACAAGAAACGACCTGTAGCTCCGATATGGTTAAAATAGGCTTTCCATTTTTTGAAACTTTAAATGGTCCAGCACCTGAGATCAAATAAACCTTGGTTTCACCCAACCCATAGACGATAGACGTTCATCTTGCAATCATAGCCTCTCGTCTCAAATAAGTTAAACTACTTACACCTGATTGATACAATAAGATAATTTAAAATAATTTTAGGGGAAAAGTATGTTTTTACTAAAACGTTTGGCCAACTTTCTATTCGGGGCTATCACAGCAAGCTTGATTGTGTTTGCAACAGTCACAGTACAACAAAAATTTAACTGTAACTTATTAAACGCCTATGTCTTCTTTGCGATCCCCTTGGGAGCCATCATTCTAGGTGTGATATCCACCAGCGGCTTTCTACTTGGGACAAGATTATTTCACATCCCTGTAAGCTTTTCACTGATAGCTCAAATCATAGCCGTTGCTCTTGCATCCTATGGTCTGATCTATTTCTTAGATTATAACCTTCTTCAAATCGATGGACGGTACTTGAAAGACAGCTTAACTTTTAGTGAGTATTTTGTATTCATGAGTACGCAAAGCTTCTACTCAATTAGCTCATCCATAGGATTTGAGTTAGGAAAATGGGGATATCTTTTGAACGCTCTAGAAGTCATGGGGTTTGTGTTTGCAAGTCTTATCTGTGTGGGGATGCTTCCAAGTCAACCTTATTGTGAATCTTGCCAGCGCTTCATGGTATCAGACATTACTTTTGCTAAATTATTTAATTGCCCTGAAAAAATTCTCGATGATGCCGCGCAGCTTAGTCAGTTAGAAGTAGGATCTATTGAATTTATTGAAAACTTATGCGCACCAGGTGACTTAGAAGAGCACGAAGAGCCACAAGACGGTACCTTGAAATTCGAGCGTGATCTCTTTGAATGTGAGAAGTGTGATAATCAGAAAATTGCGAGCAGTATCCATATATATAACGGTCAAGAATGGGAAGAGCAAGACGACCTTACTGAAATGATGGATGTTCCTTTCAATCTCGAATTTAATGCAAATGCATCAGTTTAAATCATAATCATGATTTATAATTAATTATAAGCAAGAATACAATTATAAAAAAAGGGACAGTTATCTGTCCCTTTTTACCTTCAAAAAGTCAAACATCATTCAAGCACTTCAAACCAAAGGCGACGAACTATTAGCATGAATCGCTTTATAGCCAAATAGTATCCCCCCAATAATTACGACAAAAACATCTATTTTTTGATGTGATCTACCATTTTAATCAAGCGTACAAAAAATATTAAAACTTAAATTCTAAAAATTTATGTCAAAAAGGTTTCAACAGACAGAGAAATATTCTAGAGTATTAATAGACATTCATTGCAATACAATATTTAAAATAAGATAACATATAACATGGCATCTACTACCATCATTATTAGTTTCCTTGCTTTTCTTTGTCTGCTAGTGATTATCGGAGGGTTATCTAAACTACATAGCCAACCTACAGCAAAGGACTATTTGTTAGCAAGCCAAAATGTTCCTCCAAGTCTTGTCGCCCTATCTGCTGTTGCTTCCAATAATAGCGGCTACATGTTTATTGGTATGATTGGCTACACATACCAAGTTGGATTAGCTTCAATATGGCTAGCGATTGGTTGGATATCAGGCGATTTCATTGCTTCTTTATTTATCCATCGAAAAGTACGGATTGCAACTGAAAAAAATAAGGTCCATAACTTTGGGGGGTTGCTAAGTAGTTGGTACCCACCTAACTTTCAGAGATTCAGGAACCTGGTCGGTCTTGTAACCATTATATTTTTAGGCTCCTATGCCGCAGCACAACTTAATGCAGGCAGTAAGGCTCTCCATGTTTTGTTTGGTTGGCCGTATGAGGTTGGGGCAATCATTGGAGCGGTAATCGTTGTGATCTACTGCTATGCTGGTGGCATCAGAGCTTCTATCTGGACAGATGTCGCGCAATCGTTTGTGATGATTGTTGCCATGTTAACGTTAACCTGCGTGGCTCTCTTAAACGTGGGAGGTTGGGAAGGGTTTTTCACACAAATACAAAGTGTTTCTCCAGACTATCTCAATTTGTTTCCAGATACGCCACATTTAGGTCCTTTGATAGGCCCTGCCGCCTTTGTCTTAAGTTGGATGTTTGCTGGCTTTGCTGTCATTGGGCAGCCACATATCATGAGCCGCTTTATGGCGATGGACAAACCCTCTGATATGACACGAGCCAGAGTTTACTATTATGCTTGGTATATCTTTTTCTTCACCTTCACAATTCTAGTAGGATTTTTTGCTCGCTTATTGATAAAACAAAGTAATTTTGATGCAGAGCTGGCTTTGCCGTTGCTTGCTATTCAAATGCTAAACCCTATTTTTGTGGGGCTTGTTTTAGCTGGATTATTTGCAGCAACCATGTCCACCGCTGATTCACAAATATTAAGCTGCTCAGCAGCCGTCAGTGAAGACTTTGATACAAGACAAAAGCCATATTGGGTATACAAACTCAGTACTTTATTAATCACGATTTTTGCATTATGTATTGCTCTTTTCGGAAGTAAAAATGTCTTTTCATTAGTGGTCTTTTCATGGGCTGCATTAGGAGCTGCTTTTGCTCCCATCATTACACTCTATGTTTTAGGCAAAAGATTAAGCCAACCTCTGGCGATAACTATGATTATTGGAGCCATTTCAACGGTCCTAGGTTGGGAGACCTTCTTAAGCTTCATGAATGTCTATAGCGTGTTGCCAGCCATCTTAATCTCCTTTCTAATTTATTTTGCGTGGGAAGCAGTAAGTGCCGTGGTGAACAAAGTGACGTGTTAATGATCTTCACATTGAGATCAGGGGCACTCCATGAGTTTAATCTAAAAACTCGCTTGCCCTTTCAAGGCTCTGTGACCTATCCTGTCTACGCATCCTAACTGAGGGTGCTTGGTCAATATTTTAAGAGATGCTTTCAGAAAGATTAGACTTTTCTCGTAAAACACATCAAACATACTCTATCATTTGGCTGTTTGGCAAATTTAACAAACCCAACCTTCATATAGGATTTTATGGCACGAACATTTGAGACCTCTGGATCAAGGTAAATAGTATGATATTGACTCGGTATTACGTTCTCTATAAAACTCTTTAACATCCCCTCACCTAGTCCTTTGCCAATCAGTGATGAATCTCCAATGAACATATCAACCCCAACAGAAGCTTCTATTTCAATATTCAATTTTTCTGCCATAGAGCATGTAAGATCTGCTGGCATAGCAGACTTTGTCAAAGGATAATATTGAATAAAACCAATATCTTTATTGTCTTTGGAGATGATATAACATGAAATATCTTCTAGCCCTTGGATCCTGGGTAAATATTTATCCTCAACATTTTTTTTCGACCACGCCTTTCCTCTTGCATACCATTGATTGACTTCTTTCCCTTTAAACCAATGATAAATCATCAATAGATCATTGACCTTTAATGGTCTAAAAAAAATATTTGAAGATTTGCTTGTCATACTTAAATTTTCAATGCTATTTTTTGAGCAACTAGTAACATGTGTTTAGTCTTTTTATCACTGAATCGTGAGCCATCTATACCATATTTGTGAAGCAATTTAAAACCACACTTCTGAAGCATTGCATTCAATTCATCTACACTATATATCTGTAAGGTCTGCGAGCCTTTACTCTCAATTGGACGAGCACTTTTTACTGGTTGTACAATAGAGGTGGTATATGAAGCAAGCACCCCCTTATGATCAACTGTGCTGTATTGAATTTTCCTAACCACTCTATTTTTATCTTGAGAGATAAAGTCAATCGTCAAATTTGATATATTTCTACCATCTTGCATATAATTGAGGTTAAAAATGTCAAAAACATAAACTCCACCAGGCTTTAGGTTACCACTAATATTCTTAAGCGCTTTTATAAAATCAGGTTTCGTTAAATGGCCAATTGAGTTAAAAATTGTAATAACAGAATCAAACTGCCCTACTTGGCATGTTCTCATATCACCTAAATGTAATTTACATTGAAGATTCAATTTTTTAGCTTTTTTCTTAGCAACATTTAGCATTTTCTGATTAATATCTGAGCCAGTCACTTCAAACTTATTTTGTGCCAAATAAATCACTTGAGCACCTGTGCCACAAGTAAGATCTAAAACTGTACTAACCTTCTTTTTCCTTAAAATATTAGCAATCAATTCATCATCTATCTCTGCGTACTGTTCATATATAACATCATACTTGTCTGCGGCGTAATCGTAATGTGAAGGATTTGCGCTACTATGCTTGCTAGTCATTTTATCTAACTCTCCAAGAGAATATAGGTTTTTAAATCATTGGTTATTTTATTTGGTCTATTCGCATAAAATGTTTTAAATGCTTGTAGCCCAATGATATCAGTTAACCGAAATGTACTTAAAGCAGAATATATTGGCCAACATTTTTTGGCCAAATCGAAAGCTTTTAAAAGCTGTGCTCGAGGTGCCATATCAAGCCAATTTTCTAAACATGTTTCTTGGAGCTGATAATAGGTTTCATCTGATTCCGTAACAGGATGATGAATGACTGCTTGATGTAAGTAAGTATGCATCGAAAAAAATGGGTGTGTAATCACAGCTTCGCCCCAATCAATGTTTGTCATTTGTTTTGAGTCCATATCAATCAAAACATTATTAGTATTAAAATCAAAAATGGCTATCGTCTCTGGGATTTGATATTGAGAAAGCAATTCGCACTGTGCTGAAAATCTTAGACTCAAATCACGCAGCATTTTAAGATCTTTGTTGGTTAGCCCATTGTCCTTTAAAAGTGTTTCTTGGCTAATCATGCGTTCGTATCCTTGAGGCAATTTATCTAATCGCCAATCTGGCGCACCAAGTGCAAGAAAGGCGTCGATATCGTCTTCAGTAGATCTTTGAATACCAGCATACTGTTTAATGGCCTGACACAGCCTTTTTGGCTGAAAGTCTCTCTTTAAATATTCGCGCAGTGATTGACCGGCATCATTCATTAAAAAACAGTGTAGAAGTTCATTCGTGGCGATGATCCTTGGAACATTGGCTTGGCATTTATTCGCCAAAAGTTGAATCAATTTGGATTCTATCGAAATAGACGGTGGTGTTTGCTTTAAGTAAACGCAGCCTTTTGAGGTTGCAAATTTGATTAAGGTCGACCAAGGAGTTTCCAGCATGATTTCAGCTGTTTTCTCTAGGGCATATCCATTTGAGGTCAAATAATGACGTCCCCATTGCAGCACTTGTTCATGATGCTCCATCGTCACTCCCCAGCTTTTTATGTTTCATAACTTATTTACCCATGGATAGCTCTTTCGTACTAATCATGGAGTACATTCTAGAGTTCAAATGTTCACCTGTCATAAAATTTTTGGCATGGTTTTTCAATGATCCTTCAAGGGTAAAGCCCAATCTTTGGGCCAATTTCTGGCTGCGAGTATTGGTTTCAGAGGCATGCAGCTGGATCCTTCTTGCATTTAACACATTAAGACCATATTCAACAAGTCTTGCAACGGCTTCAGAAGCATATCCTTGACCCGTATGACGAGTATCGAACCAATAATTGATTTGTAGTATCGGTTGGTCCCACTCCAAGACCTTGTACCATACTTCCCCTAATAAGTTTTTCTGGCCTTTATCCCACACCAAATAAAATAAATGATCGGTTGATTTTATATCCTGACTTGCTTTGACAGCATCGTTAATATGATAGGCTATGTCTTCTTTAGTTATATTTGGTTTAGCCCAAGTAAACCAAGGAGCAACCTCTTTAACAGAGTGCATTTGGGCTTCATAAAATTGATCAATATCATTTATTCTTGGGGCTATCAATTGAAGTCGAGATGTTTCCAATACTGGCAACTGCTCTCTTTGATTTGATTGATGCTCTACTGGTAAGTCCGCATTAGTTGCAGCTGTAGCTTCCCTTTCTTTATCATGCTGCCAAACAACATCTAGACTAGGTAATACAGCCACATCACAACAGGCAAGCATGAATGAGTCATCCGGATATAAGGACTCACAATCTATGCAATATGATCTTAAAGTGCCCTCAGTAACGTAACCACACCGCTTAGCTACTGCGATACTCTTAGTATTTTTCACTTGTGTACATATTTGCACTCGTGCAGCATGAAGTGCCTCAAAAGCATACCTAGTTAGGGCAATCACAAGCTCTGTAACAAGTCCTTGCCCCTGGTAATCTGTATCTATCCAATAGCCTACCTCATAATATGGTTTTGTCAGATCACTTCGTTCGTTAAACCCTGTCGCAGAGATGATTTTATTATTCTCTTTAAGCATGGCAACCATTGGGAAATCAGCCATGCTTTGAGTCTTCCAACCAATATCAGCCTTTTTACAAAATTCTAAAGTTGTTTCTAAACTTGGATCTATTGCCCACGGCATCCAACGCTGCAAAGCATGTAACGAGCGATTGATTGCCTGGTTAATCTCATTTTCATCGCCTAAGCGTACTGGGCGAATGATGAGACGAGGCGTTGTGATTTCTTTAAGGTGATATATGTTCATAGTTGGTTATAAAATATTGTGACATTTCATTTGTTAAGTGCTTATATTGTCCCCTATCATTCTAGCTTTAGCCAGCAACCGCTTAAATTGAGCTGTATATATAAATCAACCTTACTAGATAATAAGTTATCTAGCCATTTTCAAACCTAGCTTATCAAGCTCAAGGCTAATTACATTGCTAGGAGCACAAGATCGATTTTTTCAAAAATTGGATCAAGTTACCCCTTCACTAATCAGCTTCCACCGTGCAAGCTAGTTAGAATCCAAACCACAAGTCTGAGTTTTGCCTGAAAAGTACTGTACTAATTTTGATAGGACGTTGCTATGCACATGTGAGCCTGTTTGCAGTAACTGCCATAGTGCAACCTCTGGAAATTCAAAATATATCTGAATTAACTTCATCGTATTTGAATCTCTACTTTCACCAGTTTCAATTTTGTGCAAAGTAACTTTACTTATGTCAAAGGCTAAAGCTAAGTCATTTTGACTAATATCTAATTCATCTCTTAGTTTTTTAATATCAGCTACTGAAAATAAGTTTTCATAAACAGGTTCGAATACAAAACTTGAGGGACCTCTTTTTCCAATTGCTCTTAATAGAACAATGGGGTTAACCTCTTTCACAGATATCCCCTGCGAATAACAATAATCAGCATACGCAGGATTCTCTCTTGAAGGTATTCTATCTTGCAGCACAGGAAACAATTCTCCTTTTAAAGATAAATACTTTTCCTTAAATAAATCGTGTCCCACCGACTAACAAATATTGCTTACCAATCGGACACGTTATCATGCTTGGTGGCGCTCCTCGATAAGCAGTATGAAACTTTTACTGAAGAAACTGAGCCTGACGTGAGAGAAAAACCTATCACACCACAGGCGACTGTTAACGTATAAAGTGTCTTGAGAGTGAACAGAAGGTTTAAAATCTGATCAACCCTAAGCATAAGTATATTCAAGGTTGCCTTTCAATCAACCTCACTATAAATAAGCATTACTTACCCGAGACATACACCAAAAATCTACTCACGCTAAATAATAATGTCAGACAAGTCAAAAAGAGTGATATCGATTAGATGGCTCTATAGAATGAGACTCCGGCTTGCCTGTCTTGGCTTTTTGAAAATCAATGTATTGTTTGATCCCATAAGCAGTTAAGATAGCAGCTGATGCTGCAAAGACATACTCCTTTTCTACATGACTAGCAGTTTTAAAGACTGAGCGAGAAGCTGATAATGGGTAGTCAGCTGCTTTCATACATTTTGCTTTGATTTGAGCTGCCAGTATTTCTTTATCTGATAAACTATCAACAAAATCACCATATTTCTTTAGTGGTGAATATTTTTTGTTGAATATCTGAAAACCAAAATATGTCTTTTTCTCAGTATCCTGCTCGCCATGTAAGTGCCTTACAGCTTGCTCTGCCAACACATCGGCACATAAGAAACCATTATTTAAGCTCTTGAAATATGGGACCCCAAAAGCAGAGTCTCCAACCAGTGCCCAGGTTGCCCCATGCTTCTCATGCACAACTTTTTGGCTTGAATAACAACTTAGTTTCAACCCTGTAATGCGGGTACTCTCTGGTTGAAAATCATCATTTAATATTGTTTGTCGGTAATCAAGCCACCGCTCTAAGCTATCGATAACTTTGCTATCAATGAGTTTTTTATCTTTGCTATTCCAAGAATAAGGATGTTTATAGGTTGCCTGCTTAAGCGACGCATGCTCTGATGGCTCAATAAACACTCTTAAAGTAACTTGAGTTTCTTGCCCCGTACTCTTGCCTACATTTTCCACAATAAAATGATTGGTTTTCATGAGAGCTATTGGGATTTCCGTAAGTTGAGAAAGAGCTCTAGTCTTACCTTTAACCGCATACTTCATTTCAGCGACATATTGCAGATCAGTTTGTTGTTTAAATTTATCGTCAAAAATATTTTTTCTAACCATACTATGCGCACCGTCAGCGCCAATGATAAGCTTAACTTCAGGGTAACGTGTTGCTAGGTTTTGACAATCTTCGACATTTTCGTGACGAATGTTGATCCCTAAACTCAAAGCGAAGGCTTTTAACTCCTTTTCAAGTGTCATCGTAGAAGTGTTACCAACAAACGACCTCAAAAGAGTTTGGTAGCTTGAGTCGAAGTGAGAATTGATAAACGAGAGACTATCGATAGATAGAGTATGCTTTCTTCTATAGCTCGAATATTTTTCAAGCATTAAAATAGACAAAGCTGGATCTCTTAACTTCATTTCTATTGCTGTTTTTAAGCCTACGGGTCCGGCCCCAATTATAAGTAAATCTGTCATGATAATCTTCCCAATAGATAATATTGGGATGTAATATATATGCGAATGAGCGTTCACGCAAAAATTTAAGACGAACGGGCATATTATGAGTTGAACAACTAATCTTTTAACATAAGCCCCAGCTAAAACCTACAGTAATAAGCACCAGTAAGGCTCCATAAAGATAGCCAAAGATGCTTATTCATCTGTGACCAAAGATTTTTGAAGTGCTCTTATGCTGATAGGCAAAGATAAAGAGCGACAGCCTCTGATAAATAGTGAAGTGTAGTGGTTTGTCAGAATCTAAATATGAATATAACCGATATATTACCGATAATTGATGCTCTGGATAGTTGAAAAAATGTAAGCCATTCATTTGTAAGAAAATGAATGGCGTCCCCAAAGGGATCCGAACTCCTGTTACCGCCGTGAAAGTCCTCTAAGGTGTACTTTGGCGAACTTCTACGAACACTCTAACCGATTGATTTGACAACGTTTTGTTCTTTAGGGTACATTGCTGATCGCTGATGTTCAAGCACGTAAGTTACCCAAAAGTTACCCACGTTTGTAGTTAAGGAGTATTCGTGGCAAGGCAAGTCAAAGACTCAAAATTAGATACCCGACAAGCAAGACTTAAACTTCCTGTTTCTAAAGATCCCTATTGGCGATTAATATGCACAGGCTGTTATGTTGGTTACCGTAAGGGTACCCGAGGTGGTACTTGGGTGCTACGCGTCCTAAAACCTGGTACCAAAAAATACATTAAGAAGGCATTAGGTAAAGCCGACGACACCTTAGATAGTGATGGGGAAGAAATCCTAAGCTTCAAGGATGTTCAATACAAAGCCCATGAACTGATGGACACACTCACAAAGGAGCACCCTACTAAGGTGACTGTCCAATACGCAACTCAACACTATATTGACTGGTTCAAAGATAATAGAAAGTCTCTTGATGGCACCCTAGCTACTATAAATGCTCATATTCTCCCTCGCTTTGCAGACACACTAATATATGAGATAACCACTAAAGAGCTGAAAGCCTGGCACCAAAAGCTCGCTTCTACCCCCGCACGTAAGCGCTCATCTAAATATGCAAAACAGCAATTTCATAAAACTGCGGAAACTGATGACAAAAAACGCGCTCGTAAGGTAACCGCGAATCGGATCCTAACCGTGTTCAAAGCTATTCTAAACAAAGCCTTTCAAGATGAGCTGGTAGATGATGATCTAGCCTGGCGCAGAGTAAAGCCATTTGAGAAGGTAGATGAGCCAAAAATACGATTCTTGAAAGAAACTGAAGCAACAAGGCTTATCAATGCCTCCAGATCAGATCTGAGAGAACTAATACAGGCTGCCTTATATACTGGTGCTCGCTTTAATGAGTTGGCCAAGTTAATAGTTGGTGATGTTCACTTGGGTGAGAAGCCACACATTTTTATTCAACCTTCAAAAAGCGGTAAAGGTCGATATATTCCCCTTAATAAAGCTGGGGCCTATTTTTTTAAAAATGTAACACTAGGTAAACTTAGCAGTGAAACCGTCTTTAAGAAGCTAGATGGGAGCATTTGGGGCAAGAATCACCACGTAAGGATATTACAAGAGGCCTGCAAACATGCCAGAGTTGAGCCTGCAGTAAGATTCCATGAGTTAAGACATACCTATGCTTCGTTGCTGGCCCAAGCAGGGGCAGAACTATTAACCATCTCAAATCTGCTTGGTCATGCTGATACAAGAGTGACATCAAGGCATTATGCGCATTTATGTGATAAAACTTTGGCTAACACAGTGAATGGCATGTTGCCCTCTTTTAATTATGAAGAAAAACAAACTGCAGTCATGTCTATAAGAAAATGATGTCTGTTAAGAAGTCACTTAACTATTAAATTCGATGCCATTTTAAAGAAAATATTATTTGGAATGAGGTTTAGCAATTATGACAGAGTTTAGGCACATGCACGGGCGAGTATATATTCTTGAGAATGAAGAGGCTAAGCGTGTAAAAGTCGGAATGACTACAAATAGAGTTGAGGAGCGTCTAAGAGATGTAAACAACATGTGGCTAGGCATTAAAGGGACCTGCCAAATTTGTGGTGGACGTCGATTTATAAATGGCAAGGGATTTATCAACAGACATGTACTTAGTGGTGTTCATTGTCCTGGTAGCAATTCACTACCATTTGAGAAGGATTCTTCTTTAGCTATTTCTTATTTAACAAAATTAGAAAATAATCAAGATGTGTTCAATAGATCTAATCAAGGCTCATTCACTAAGCTTATAAATCAGCTAAAACAAAGAATTAGTCGATTTCAAGCTTTGGGCGAACTATTAGGCCATTGGAAAATAAACACAGTTTACCACACAACTAGTGCAGAAAATGTTGAATTGCATACTCATGACATTCTTTCAGATTGCCTTGACAAAGGTGCTCCAATCGGTGAAATCTTCAGCTGTTCCATCGAAGAAGCTAGAAATGCTGTTGAACTAGCTCTTGATCAATTAAAGCTTCTACAGTCAGCCAAGAAAGATGTATGTTCTTTGCAAGACTGATTAGAAACAGGTGTTTATGAAGTCAATTAAGCCTAAGTTATAAGCACCAAATACAAGCCATTACTCTGTATCTTTATGCAGTTCACAATATGATAAGCTCTATTTTTATCATCTCCGGACGATAGTATTTACTGGAGGGGTAAATCATGCACCACGTGAAAGCTGACAATTTTCAGACAATTTATACAGATCTCGTAACAAAAGTACGAAAAGATGGCAATGAACTTGAGGTAAGAGGTTTAAAAACTAAGGAGTTAGTTTTTACCTCATTGACGTTAACAGATATTACTAAACACAAATTAGATTTTTCCAAAACAAATGCTCACAGCGAACAAAAAAAATATGATAAATATAGGAAAGCTGAAATTAAATGGTATGAATCAGGGTTGCTAGACTATACAGACGCGCCATCAAAAAAAATATGGCCCAACATTGCAGATGCAGCAGGTAAGATTCAATCGAACTATGGCTACTTAATCCTACACAAGCTTAACCAATACACATCAACAACAGAAACACCGTTTAACTTAACATTGAGCCTTCTTAAGCGGGACAAATTCTCTAGACAAGCAATTTTGCACTACAATTTACCCGAGCATTACATTAATCAAAGGGACATACCATGCACAATATCCACACAAATATTGATTAGAGACAATTTAATACATTTTATTGTTTTTCAACGCTCGTGTGATCTAAGACATGGGTTGATCTATGACCTACCTTGGCATTGTCATTTAATGACAAAATATGTTGACGCACTGAAATCTACATACCAAGGTATCTCAACGGGCAACTTGTCAATTACTATTGGTAGTTTACACATATATGAAAATGATAACGACAATAAATTTTTTGATGATTTTACAACCATAAGAGAATAGTATGATGTTTGAAAAAAACAAAATATACAGCACAAAAAAGCTAAAGGATCATTTCGGTGGCAATGTTCAGTCTTCTATGCCAATAAAAGGCGACCAAGTTTTATATTGCAAATTTGATCCTAAAATCAATCCCAACTTCCCTAAAGAAGCCTGGATTGAAGTTGGGCCAATTAGAAAAAAGGGGGCTGAACTTTTAATTAAACAAAAGAATAAAATACCTGTATTTAAAAAATTAGATGCCAACCAGTGGGAATATCTCGGTAAAGCTGCAATTTCTGATGGCACTTCAAGCTCTAAACTAAGATCAATAAATAAAACTCCACCAAGGCACCCTGTTCAAAAAATTCTAAATTTCATTTTTTAGTTGAAGAAGAATCCAGCAGAGGAGCTACTTTAATGGCATTTAGTTTGTTTTCTTTGCCAATTTCACTAAGAGCATTTCTAGTTTTTTGACCAATTTTGACTAGGCAGTCATTTTCAACAAATCCGAACAATTCTTTCTTTAAAAATATTTTAAGAATACGGGGGAGTCTAGAGTCATTGAATGATTTGAATAGGGATATATATTCATTTACACTTGATTCACTAAGAACTTCAGCATCTTCTTTTGAGATTTCCTTATCATCAAGAAGATCTTGAATAATGTCATTAAAAAGACGTTTCTCTTTCAGCTCTTCCAATTTAGAAGAAAATGCGTCCTTTAAACCTTCATCAACCGCTCCAAAGTGAATATTTTCAATCATGAAGTGCTGCTTGTCTGAAAATGCCTGCTTATAGAGACCTAGTAATTCATCAGCAACTTGGCTTGCATCAATATCCCGCAACACCATTACAATTTGATTAAGACTTTCTGGTGATAAAGATGTAATGTGACTACTGCATTTCTCTAAAACAATATCTACGAACCTATCTACTTCCATATTGAATGTATTTCTATATATATCCCAAATCTCTCTTATGGCAGCTTGTTTATTATGTTTGCCAATGATTTTATTTTTTTCATTTAGAATTTTTGTGATACTTTCTTGGCTTAAATAGCCTTTTTTAACAAGGTGTAAGATTTCAGCATCTAATTCGTCAAAGTTAGAAAATTCATACTCTCTTAGGTAATCAACTTTACTCTTATCATCTTCTGAAATTTCACTTTGCACAAAAAAAACACTCCCTTTGCTTTGAATAAATTCAATTTCAGGAACATGGCCATCTTTAACATAAAAACTATACGTGAATAAAACCAATGATTTCACGCATTCTTCATATAAACTTATATCATATTCACCCCAATCAGCGGCATCCGCCAACTTGAAAGTTAAGGCTTTGATTTTATTTATAATACGGATATTGTTTATATTTAACTGTTCTATATATTTTTTAATAATAGTATTTGAATCATTTTTTTCTGATAACGCTATTTCGAGGCACTCTTTGGCCGTTGGCTCAAACATTAACTCAACGTCTATTACTTTCTCACGTATTTTCTTATAATCATTCTTATCTTCATCATGAGTAAGTTCATCGTCATTTAAGATTAATACAATCTTACATTTTTTTATTTCTTTAAGATCATTAATTAATCCCATTATTTCTCTATATTGTAATCTGCTACTTTTCCTCTCAAGGTCGTCCAGGCAAATAATCATTTCTTTACTTAAAAACTTGCTTGTTGACTCAAGCAATGGAAATAGCGCTTTTACATACCTAATAATCGAAACTAAATCGAATAAACCCAACAACACTTGCTTGAAAAGACCAAATATATCAAACAAAAATTCTGAAGAAATAAAGTAACTCTTAGATGCCCCTTTAATGCCTTTAATATCATTAATTACTTTTTTTGGATCTTTATAATTTTTCTTTATGTATTCAGCTGCCTTGTTAGACCCAATGCTTCTTACGGGTATTGTATTTGCAAAAATGGCTAATCTTAACTCTTCAATAGATTGCAAGCCAAATAGGGAAACATAACTGTATTTTTTTAAAGTAATGTCGCCTTTAAATTCTTTAAGAAATTGCAACCATGCATATGTTTTACCTACACCCCAATTCCCTTTAATAGCCATTACTTCAGGGACTGGTGACTTTACAAAGCACTTAACTTCATCTTTTATTTCTTTAAGTGACACGATTTGTCCCATTGTATTCTGGTTAGATAAGGGGGCTCTTCGAGATTAGGATACTAATCAATTCTAACATACAGTATGTTATTCTAGTTTTGCTAGAATCTGATCCTTTTCAGACTTGGTCATTTTACTATACAGCGCTATTAACTTTGCTAACCTGTCATCATCTGAGTAAAAATAAGCAATTGGCAATTTTAGAACTTTCGCAATTTGATTCAGTGTCAGCAAATCTGGCACATGCTTGCCAGTTTCATATTGATTCATTCGAGCACTAGCTGAGAACTCATCTATTCCAGCAGCTATACCCAATTTCTTTTGGGATATATCTGCCTTAAGGCGCGCCTCTTTCAATCGTTTTGCAACCAGGTTTTTGTCAAATGCCAATTTACATTATATCAAACTAGGAATGGATAACTAAGATATTCTTAGTTTTTAGCTTGACAAGATACTAAGGATTCCTTAGTATTAGTTGGTGTAATAACAACTTTAGTGAGGCTACACGCCTCACGCTCATCACACACGGGGTTAAAATGTTCGCCTTTTTTACAAAGATCTGGCTAAAAAGAATTGCTAAGTCTCATTGCAAGGAGCTAATGAACTTTTTAAAGATGATTAACAGTATGCCACCAGATCAGTTATGTTTGCTCTTAGCATTCACCACACACATAAAAAATATTTTTGCCAATGACTTTTCATTGAACTTACTTGAACCAGAAGCCAGCTTATACAAAAACAAATGGGCAATTCTTCAACTACATCTTTTCCTTAAAGGAACAAAAAGAGTCAAAAATCAAGAAGGTAAGCTTCTGTATGCTGCAACGACACTCTGGATTCATACATTTAGAAGCGTGCATGAAGATCTTCTCAAAACTCATGTACGTTACATATGGGCACAATTAGAAAATAGTATTTCTTTCATGCCAAAAATTGAAAAATATTTAACGCAAATGCGCTCACTCGATATTACAGGATACCAATATTTCCCCAATATAAACTGATGTCACTCTTCAACAATCTCATAATCTGCTTCTGGGGCTATAACTGACTGAGTAGAGGCATAACCAGAGCTTTGCATAACATTCTCTAACTCTTCTACCTTATTAATTAGTTCGGTTGTTTCAATCAATTTTGCTTGTCTAATTAGCATGCCCATTATTTGTGAAGCTTCATTAAGATCAATCGCACCTTGGCTGATCAACTCAAATATATGCTCACCTTTTGCTGTCAAATTATTAGTGATACTTAAATCAATTTCCCTAGCCTCAGTCATAGGTCTCAATGGTGGGCATATTCGCTCAAGACATAGCTTTAGTGCTTGAATATCACCCCCAATGGCAAGCTCTATAACCTTACTAATGATTTGATTTGAACTAGACTCTAATTGTTCACGCAGCCTAGAGCTTTGAGTTTGAGCACCTTTCTTACGACCTTTTGGATTACCTGACTGCCCTTTTTTCCATTTTGCCATCTGCTTATTTCCTGTTACTAGCAGAGAATAGCTGTGTCAGAGTCGTCAGACATGTCAGATTCAAGTATTTAATATACTAACGGTTCTGACATGCCTGACATTGTTGACAAAGATCTATTCTCCAAGTGCAATTTTAATAATTCTGGCTCCATGCTTATCAGGTGAGCGACTTCTTGTAACGCATATACCCACCTTATTAAGGTATTTTTCAAATCTTGAGATTAGTGTCCCTGCCTTAGAAGGTGATTTTGGCCATGCTGTATCACTCCTAAACTTATCGCCAACATGTGGTGACTTGTTTAATTGATCCAATAAGTCTAGTACAGTGCCTTCATATTTATAGTTAACTTTTAGATATTCTATTATCGCAGTGATGAATGAATTAGACTCAATACTGTACTGCAGCAGATCACTTTGACTTTGATCAATTGTAGAATACAAAACACCCGAAGGTAACCCATTACCTTCTTCAACTGCCTTTAATAAATAGGCAAAATCAGCAAGTCTAGGTGGGTTTTCTATATGTATGATTGGAAGTACTTTGAGCCCATTAGACAACATAGTGAAAATACCCCCCAGAATATTCGGAAGGCTATCATAAAAGTCATTTAACATTTGCCGCTGTGTTTTTCTATTACAAGAAATTGGCTCTAACTCAACAAATAAAGCCCTTTCTAACAAATCTGGCCTATCCGGTATTGTATCTATCCCATTAATGATTATCGGATTTGCTATTTTGAATAAGACTTCTTCAGAGTCAGTAAATAATTGCCGCTTCGAGAACCCGCCACCAGTTGAAATCCTGCACAAGATATCTGAGAGGGTGGGTTTGATTTCAGAGACATTATCCATTACAAGCACATATGAAGTATTGGCTGTCACTACAAGGTCCTGCTCATTTGTTACAACACCTCTTAATGGCACAGCTGATGGGTCAACTAAGCCACGAATCATTTCTGTTAATGTGCTTTTACCACTGCCTTGTCCACCTTGGATAATTAGCACAGGAAATGGGGGCCTGCCCCAATATGCCCCTATAAGCCACGCTAATATCTTGTAGAAATTTTGATCGTTGACCTTCAAGATATTTTTAAGATGAGCTATGCTACCGTCAATAGGTCTGGGTAGTTCAGACATGCCATCATTACGCAAAAAATGAACTTTCAACTTATTTGTTACTTGTACTCCTTCTGATGATACTTCTACAATCTCACAAGCTTTGTTACATAAATCAACAAATATTTTATCTTGTGTGTTACCCACCCTCACGAAAGTTTCAACTTCTCGAGAAGTATTAAATGCTCTTGCCTCTAAAGTCTCAATCACCTCTTTTAATGCATTAGAGTTTAATGGCTTCTGATACTTGGCATAAAATAAATTTCTAATATGCCGCTTTATCTCTTTACTTGATACTAAGAAGACTTTATAGAAATTCGCACAAGGAATGGCCGCAATAACGCGGCCTTTTTGATCAATATAGAGTCTCATATTTGCGCAAAGTTCAATTGCATCTTTTACTGTAGATGATTTTTTCTTTTCTTTAATTTCTTGATTTTTATTGCTTACTTCTGACATACTTATCTTCCTTTGAAAATTTGGCATGGATGCCCCCCCTACTGTAACCAATAGTCAATACCACGAAAATCCCCATCTAGAGATCTGTGGTGAAACCAAACCGTACCGCTTATACGATATATACCATGCTCAAGAATTAAACTTTCAAATTCTGAAAGACGCCAGTAGTGCCTACTATTAGGTTCAGAAAGTAAAGTAAGACATTTGAACGCATTTGACACAAGCTGTTCACTACATATTTGGGTTATGTTATGCATTTTAAATTCCTTTTTTGATATTAATTACTTGTGTTGCAACAGAATGTGTATTTTCTTCTCTCCATTTCTTAGCTGCTTCTTTACTGATAATCGTCCTTCTCCCTATTTTCATTATTTTCGGCCCTTTGCCTTCATTTAATAACGCGTAGAAAGTTGTGCGGCCAATATTATGCTCATAGCAAAACTCGGAGATAGTTAAAGTTGGTTTTTCATGAATCATTACGGACTCCTCTGTGTTCGGGAGTTGTAATCTTATGACGTGTTACATTAAAAATCGGGGGACAGTAATTTAGTGATTTTTGACATAAATTGTCCCTTGAAACATTACGATATTTATGATTGGACTTTAATATTGGGAATTATATATTCTAATATTCCTTGCACACCATAAACGTCTAAATATTTACCTGGGGGTTGGAACTTTAAAGACCTAGAGCTTTCAAATAAGAACGACCACCTTTTATAATTTTTAGCATAGTACTTCAGTTCTTTATCAAGTTTGCTTATTGTATTAATTCTATCAAATAGCGGTTCTTGTCCTTGAGATCTCTCAAGGGGGGTCTGCTTCATTGCAAACTCAGAATACGCTCTCTTTGCATCATCTCGAGAACAATTGTGAACATTTCGTATTACTTTAATTGCGATATGATGAAGATATGAAAAGATCATGCGGTTATGGTCTGCATGAAATTTTTTTTCCCTTTTCATCCAGGTAAAGTAGGTTTCTAGCTTCTTCCCTGTCTTATGACATTCCAAAAGGAGATTAGAAACATAGTGAACTGTATGCTTCAGGAATAACCCAGTTTTTGAACCGGCTTTATGAAATGCATTGTAAGTTACCCAAACTAACCATTGCGCCTCTTCTGATCCCTCTTTTGCTGCATTAACTATGCTTAGCTCTTGATCAACATTATATAAAGGTTGAGTTTGAACCATTTGATCTGCTAATTCAGAGTAATAATTTTCCATAGAAGTTACCCAAAAGTTACCTATGTTTGATTTCGCTTTTTGGGGAAGTAGAGATAAGTGTTTGATTTGATTGCCAAAATAATGGCGTCCCCAAGGGGATTCGAACCCCTGTTACCGCCGTGAAAGGGCGGTGTCCTAGGCCTCTAGACGATGGGGACCTAGTATATTCATTCCAAAGCATTTTACTGCAGTTGGTGGAGCTAGGCGGGATCGAACCGCCGACCTCTTGCATGCCATGCAAGCGCTCTCCCAGCTGAGCTATAGCCCCAGAGTGAGGCGGAAATCATAAATCTACTGGCAATGTTTGTCAAGCTTCTTTTGATGACTCAATTACACTTACTGCTTTTTCAAGCCTGGCAATGGTTTTATCCTTACCAAGTAACTCTAATGTGTCATCAAGCGAAGGAGAAACAGTGCCCCCAGTAACCGCTAAGCGCATGGGTTGCATGATTTTCCCTAGACCTAAGCCCAGTTCCTCACTAATGGACCTTATAATATCGTTTATATTTTCCTTAGTCCAGTCTTTCAGAGCAACTAATTGATTATAAACATGAGTCATGGGCTCTAAACTTTTTTGGTTAAATAGCTTCTTCTTGGCTGTTTCGTCATATTCACTGAAATCTTCATACAAATACTTTGTACTCTCAACCATTTCAACCAAAGTGTGACAACGCTGAGCATAGATAGGAATCACCCTATCTAACGAAGGCCCTTGACTTAAATCTAGCCCAGCATCTGAATAATGCTTACACAAATCAAGCGCAACCCTATCAACTGGCAAAGTTTTTAAATAATGCTGATTCAACCACAAAAGCTTTTGTGGGTTATAAGCACTCGGTGCACGGTTAACATCATGGATATCAAATTTCTCAATCAACTCTTCAATACTAAAAATTTCTTGATCTCCATGAGACCAACCTAATCTAACTAAGTAATTAATCAAAGCTTGAGGCAACAATCCTCTATCTCTATCTTCTAACACCGAAGCTGCCCCATGGCGCTTAGACAGCTTTTTACCATCCTCACCCAACAGCATCGGCATATGGCCATAAACTGGAATTGGGCTACCTAGAGCATGTAAGAGGTTAATCTGACGAGGCGTATTATTAATATGATCGGTACCACGCATCACATGAGTAATGCCCATATCAGAATCATCAACAACCACTGTGAAATTGTAAGTAGGCGCCCCATCTGTGCGAACAATGATTAAATCATCAAGCTCCTGATTACCAACTTCAATACGACCCATCACTGTGTCCTCAAAGACTACTGAGCCTTCTTGAGGGTTTTTGAATCTTATAACATGAGGTTTAGAGCTATCATCACCCTTTTGGTCACGACAATGGCCATCATAACGAGGCTTTTGCTTCGCAGCCATTTGATCATCTCTCAGTTGTGTTAATCGCTCTTTTGAACAATAACAACGGTAGGCTTTCCCTTCCACTAAAAGCTTGTCGACCAGCTCTTGATATCTATCAAAACGCTGTGTTTGATAGATAGGCCCCTCATCCCAGTCTAAGCCAAGCCAACGCATCCCCTCCAAGATAATATCAACAGCCGCATCAGTTGAGCGCTCTCTATCCGTGTCTTCAATGCGAAGAATGAATTTGCCACCCATTTTACGAGCATACAACCAGCAATATAGCGCCGTTCTCGCACTACCTACATGCAGATCCCCTGTTGGACTCGGCGCAAAACGTGTAACAACCATAATAAACCCCTCAAATTTTTTGAGTATTGTAAACGATGCATGATAAACATGTAAGTTAGGATACAATAGCAACTATACCAAAACCGTAAGTACGTCAACTAGTATAATATTTTTTGCTTTTGGAGATTGCTATGCCTGAGACTATGATTCAACTCTGTTTACACCTTGGGCATCTTACGACTTATTTGCCGATCATCATGCTGGGACTTTATTTCCACACACGCCCTATCTACGCACACGCTCTTATTCTTGTGCTGTTTACCACCATTTATAATCTATGGCTAAAGAGTCTATTTAAAATGCCACTCCCTGCTACCGTTGGGCACGAAGGATGGGGATTACCATCAGGTCATGTGCATGTGAGTTTTATTTTTTGGGGATGGCTTGCTCTGCAACTTAAACCAAAATGGTTAAAAGCGATATGTCTTACCATCATTGGACTGCACAGCGTCGCTGTTGTTCAGGCGGGATTTCATTTCCCTGTAGATGTTATCGCGGCCATTGGGTTTGGTAGTTTAACGCTTGGCCTTTATAGCTACCTATTAAGGAAAAATATTTTCCAAAACACGCCAGCTCTTTTGGGGATCTTTTTATCTGGCATAACTCTTGGATGTATCTTTGCTCTGCCAGCTGATACCGTTAAAAATTATCTGTGGCAGTCACAAGGTGCCCTCATCGGTTTTTCATTAGGTTGGCTCAACTTAATCCAACACAATGTCACCAAACCTAACGACTTTCGGGTGCCTCTCACCCAATTGCTCATCGCTGTCAGCGGTGCGGTGTTCATTAACTTCTTATTCTTAAGCTCACCCATGAAACAAGCTTTCACCACAACTTTCATTCAATTTTTTATGACAGGTGGGTGGTTGATTATCTGCCAAAGACTTTTTATCACAGAATGGAAGCGACGCAGAAATTAAACCATGAGATGATAGAGAGATCCTTTCAGTGATTGGCAGGATCTCTACTTTGTCATGACGAGCGCTTACGTGCCCGGCTCCTTTCAGGCTCAAAATTTGGACCATCTTCTGGTGGGCGACTTCTTTTACGTTCTGAGTCTTTAGGAGGGTTATCCATACGTTCTTGCATCTTTTCTTGCACCCTTTCTTGAACAACCCTTGTAATTTCTTCAATCCTTTCACGATGATCATTATCGGCACCGTCAATGATTACTTTGACACGCTTTGCGAGATCATCTAATCTTTGGTGATAATCCCTATCTATATGGCCATGTCTTTTACGTTTTCTTGAGCCCTGTTGACTCTCAATTGAGCTACCATCCAGCCCGCTCGATGTCTGAGTCGGAATCTGAGCCTGAGCCTGAGCCTGAATAGGCTTATTATCAGCCGCGCTTTGAATTTTATCACTTAAGTCATCCGGCAAATTTTCAACCTCTACAGTAAAATTCTCATCAGCCTCTGCTCTTAAAGCTGCTTCCTCGTCTGCTTGACTTGACTGTCCTGAAGTGTGGCCTTCTGGTGATTTTCTAGCTTCACTTGCCGATGCCTGAGAGGCCGCACGCCTCTCACTAGCTAATCTTGAAACAGCAGCTCTAAGACGTGCAGAGGATGACAATCTTGGTGATTGGGCTGAAGAAACAGAGTAACTCATATCTCTTTGCATGTTCCGTAATTTGTCTAATTTTTCATCCAATTTTTGCTGCTGACTGGGAGATATACTTGAGTTTTCTTTTGTTTCACGAACCAAAGCTTCAAAATCAGAGCAAAGACTATCATGCTTAGCTTGATCATAAGGTCTTGCTTGTGAAAGCTCTAAAGCTTCATCAAGCATTTCTTCGACTTCATGTGGTTTTGGCTCCGGAGAATCAAATTGACTAGCCCTTTTGGCAACATCAGAGTATAGAGCTTCGTCTTTGTTACTCACCGCAAACTTATTCTGACTGTAGGGTGCTTTGTGAACCCTAGATACACGGTCCTGCCTCGTCGCCCCAATTCTCTTTCTAAACCCTGAAGGGCTAATAAGAGGGTAACTTTGTCCTTGAAGACCATTGGCCCCAGGGCAATTCACTTTTGTAATTTCACGTCCAGTTGTATTTCTCGTCGCCAAAGGCAATTGCTCTTTCCAAAATTCTTTTTTATTAATTGCCCCTGGCGTTTCTTGGTAATCTCTTTGAATTTGTGCTGCTTCTACGGCTGCAAAAAGTAATCCTGTTCTATCCTTTCCACTTTGACAATTACCCTTAACAACAAACCCTAGATGCTCAGCAAGGGCCATAGCAGATTCTTGTTGCAAATAATTGTCATCAGAGCCATTCATAAGTTGTGAGTAAAGACAGTTATTTTGCTTTGATTTATTTAACCTTGAGAACTCTCTAAACAAAATGATTGGCTCCAGGTCTTCACGACTTGGTTTAGGATCGCTTGATTGATATTTGATAATTGATTTTTCTAGTTTCTTCAACCCATGTCTTGTCATTGGGTTATATCGCACTAAAAGGGCAATAATCTCCGAACGACCCGATGGCTGCTCATTCAAGCGCTCCACTAGTTTATTTTGGAGTGCCATCCTTGCATGATCATTAAGTCCTTTTTGTAACCCTTTAGAATCTTCCCCTCTGACAATATTAGTCCCAAGACTTAAAAAAACAATATTAGGCTCAATTTTTTTATTGGGATCTATCTGAAGCGTCGAGCTCTTTGCAGCTATCAAGCCATTTAAAGCCGCTATTTGCTCACTCGTAAAGGTGACACCTTCCTTTGCAATCTTCTTATAGGTATCGCTCCCTTCTTTCACTGAATGCCATTCGCCATGCATCGGGGACTGTAGACTCATGTTTAAAAAATCAAACCGTAGTAGTTTATCCAATTCTGCTTGTGTTGGCAGCGGATCCGAAGATAATGCTTTTTGCAATCGATCAAAAGCATATTGCCGCATTTCAAATCTTGCAATCTCCTCAGCTTTACGTAGCCTTTCGTCTTTGTCTTTTTCTTCGAATGGAGATAAAGAGGCAGAGCGATATGCTTCTCGCCTAGATAGCTCATTGCCATCTTTATCAACATGAACTGAGACGGTTTTCCAGAAATTTGGTAATACGGGCGGCTCTCCACTTCGACTAAGACTAGAAACATTTGAAAGAGGTTTGGCATAACTAATGATCTGACCACCTTTGCCATCAGGATAGACAGTGATCTGCACATCTCTCGTTTTGCTTGAAATTAATTCGTAATCTTTAGCTTGTAACCTTTTCAACCAATCATCTTCGTACTCAACGTTCTCTCCCTTTTGAGCTTGAGATTTGAGTTGTTTTCTCTTTTCCATTTTTTGGAGAATAACAGCTGCATCACGAGTTGCTTTGGCTATAATTTTTTTAGCTTTTTTATCTGAGCTATCTTTCCCTGGATCAAGTTCAGCCAGTTTTTCCGCTGCTTTTTCTTGTAAAGCATTCATTTCAACGGCATAGATAACCCCTATGGCAGGACTCCTGGCTTGCTCATTAATTAAAGCTTTGCCCGCATCAAAAATCGCATTGGCCCTTTCAACATAGACACTAGAGTTGGCTTGATATGGATCACCTTGACTATCTGTATGCCAACGAAGTGATACTATAGGCATAGCATGGCCAAAATCTGCCATTAAGATACCATTGATAACAACTGACACCTTATCATTTTGCGGTTTATCATCAGTTTTCGGCATTTATTTTCTCATCAGCTATCCCCATAACCGTTAGACTACAAACACCCCCATTTAGTTCAAAAAAATATCGATTTATATCAACAGGTTACAGTTAATATAAAAAACATCGGCTATGCATCTGAACTTATTGCTTAGTTTCGTACTCTATATATAAAGTCCATATAATTACTCAAAGAGTGCTGATAATATGCCCACTGAGCCACCGCGTTCAAAAACCGATGAACCATCACAGCTAAATCTAGAAAATCAAGCACTCGTGTCTGATGATCCTATCGTGTTGGTCATGATACAAATTCAACATTTATTAGAGACTGCTGATTCTATTAAACAAGACATGCTACGCATTATTAATCACAAAGAGGCTGCACGTCTTCATTCGCAGAGACTCCAATTTACTAAGGTCAAACAAGCTAAAAAGCAACAATCCATTACTTTTTATGAGGCAAAGGTTCAGTTGCTGGATATCTATGCTGAAATTACTTTCGACTTTTTTTCAAAATTAAATGAAGACACCATCCCAAGAGAAGTCTTTAGCGAATACCTTGAAATTATGACAAATATCACTGAAGTGAACCGAGAAATTAATGAAGAAGAGCACTCTGAAACAAATGCCGGACCTGTCGTCGATCTTTTAATGAAGACTATGCAACATATTGCTGATTGGAATCACCACCAAGAG
>CAYGPI010000002.1:0-94341 GCA_964351745.1 uncultured Francisellaceae bacterium | reverse complement strand
TGGTACAAAAGCGCGATTTTTCATTTGTGCATCATTTTCATACTACCGTATTAAGTAAAAAATCATGGTTTCTTTTGTTAGGAAAAAAATACTTTCATTTCCTTTTTCAAATGTCAGCAGTAGGATACTCAAGGCCACTCACCATGCTTATCAATCATTTGAATACGATACCAAAAGACTATCTTAGTGATGATAAAAATGATGGAAGAGTTCTTATTTTTGCAGCAAAATATGCAAATCGTGGCATAACAAAACCTATCGTAGACTTGCTTCGAGTTAAAACGATTAACTCTAGCCAATTCTGGGAAAAAAACATAAGCCAAGATTTTAAAAAGCAGTTCATGCAACAACTAATCATCTTAAGTTATACCAATTCTGTTGTGCCACTAAAGACGCTCTTAACATTAAACGTACCATCAGCCATGCTCATAGATGGGCTTAAATGGGCCAAGACGGTCGAACACCTTAATGACATTTACCCTTCTTTAAATAGAATCATGATGCCAGTCATTCATAAAAGAATAAGTGAAGAGAATTCACTTACAGCACCTATCAACATGAGCACAACTGGTATCATTAGACAGAGCAACCCCTTTGCCACAAGTCTTGTTGAGCAAAACAAGACTCAAAGCAAGGCAGATCACCTGTCAAGTAACATGGATATCGTCGATGCCATTGTAGTGGTTGATGCCGAATCTATGGATTTTATCGATGCGCAAGTCATCGATGAAAAGCATCAGCCAGAGTCAAAGAAGAGAAAGAGAGAGAGCGCCAAACACACAGCGTTAACCTCTAGCACTCTTAGCTCAACTCATCTCAACCGCGTACCTTCTCGCTCAAGATCTTTTAAAAATGGATGTTCACATATGCAAACGCTCGTTAGCCTAAATAGATTCGAGCAAATATTTCCTAATAAAGAATCAATCCTACGGGATATCAAAGAGCAGTCAGCATCTCAAGAGTTTCATGAAGGTGCCATGATGGTATACAACAATTTCATAAGAGCTCAAAATCGAAGCGATTTAGATGAAGAGAAGACACCTAAAAGACCGTACAAACGACCACGTATATAACTTTAAATGAAAAGAGGACAACACTATGTTAAATCAATACAACTTAAGAAGTAAAACCATAAAAAAAGAAGCAAAACAATCCGTGCAGCCTTTTTTCAGCTCTAGCTTTAATCCTTTTGTCTATAGCGATGCTAAAGCCAATGTGTTAAAGACTATGACGGATGCTGAAGAAAAATATTCTGAAACAGAATGGCAAGAAAGCTCTTATCATGATGTTCCAAGTGCCTATGCGGACAGTATGGATTGGACCAGCTCAGAGACACAAGAGAATCACACACAAGACTTTGATCCCCTCATTGATCTGCCCAATGTATATGGGTCATTTTCTAAAGATCAGGACTTAGGATCCTTTTTCACTTTCTGGATAGACGACAAACCGCACTTAGCTAGTGAGAGATTTGGCCTCAAAGATAACATGGCGATCTCTTGCTATAATTTAACACCAAGTCAAAACACTAATGATTATATTGAAATGCCATATGGCAACTATCAGGGCTCTAGAGACAGTTTGCCCTCTTCAGAGACTGAAAATATGGAACTAGATAATCCCTTTTTTTACAATGCAGGGCTTTCAAACTATCCTGACTCCTTTGACTGCGTGGATGAAGAAAAAGCATTATCATCTCCTGTGTTTAAGAAATTCAGATTCTAAAAAAGGTGCTCAAGACTATTGATATGCAACAGGTCGAGCTTTCTATCGGAAGTTTGACCATATGGCTAATGCTTCCTTCAGTTAGCTTGAATGAAAAGGCTTATTATAAAATTTAGTCGACATTGTTTAAAAATCACCAAGAACATCTGAGCTCATACTTATAACACTTGATGAAATGAACTAAAAAATTGTGATTGTAGAAAAAATCTACTTAGATTAGCTCAGTCTATTCCACGAATAGACCAACTCAATTGACGAGCCTGAATTCTTAAAAGTTATATCTGATGAGAGCGCCCGCAAAATACTCATGCCTCGACCAGAATATTCGTTCTTAGTGCTTGCTATTTGACTACAGTCAAATCCTGAGCCGCTATCTTCAACAATAAATCTCAAACATTGTTTTTGATCATCTGAAAAAACCTTAATGTGGATTTTGACGAATCCATCACTTAAGGCTTCTAACCTCTTCCTTTTCTCTTGATAATATTTAGCAATTCCTTGAGCATCCTGTTTAGTACTGGAATCTAACTCTAAAACACCATGATCTAAAGCATTGGTATATAACTCTGTCAGGATCGTATAGATTTCAGTTCTGTGACTATGTAGAGCAGGATGCTCCATTAAAGTATGCATCATCACGGGGAGCGGATCCCAAGACTGCAAGGCTTGTGCATTTAGAAAATACTTAACATCAAGATTAATGCTATCTCTAGAGCCAAGGTAATCATCACATAATAAAGGGACATCAACATCAAAGTTTGAAGGCTCAATACTTAACATCAATCCTTGATCATTAGCAGAAGCATAATGTTTACCTTTAGCCATAGAGGCTGATTTTAGCGCATCAAGATTTTGAGATAGTTCATGACCAAACACCTCTCCATACACTTGCACATCATGATAATACAAAATCCAATCTTTGGCATGATTGATGTTCATAGTTTGAATTGACGTTTTTGTGCTTTCTATTTGGTTGAGGTCTAGATTGGCCCCTGTGCATTTGAGCATAGATTTTTCTGCTTTATGAAAAACATATAGTGGCTCAATGCAACCATTCCAAATTTTAAGGTGATTCTTCTCAGATTCGTAGACGATGTAGTTCACCAAAAAGTGTACGTTATCTGGAAGCAAACTTTCAATTTTACGATTTATCTCTTTCAAAATTTGCTCAAAACCAAACCCTTTCCTAGCCATACCACTAAACACTTCGTAGGTCACAACATTGCCAAGAACAGAGCATATGCCAGGAGCTGAACAGTTGGTTAGAAGGATATGTTTATCGTGATTGGGGCCGTTAACAACAAACAATCCATGACCTTGATACAGTGTATCTTTAGGCATTAAACAGTGGATCCCAGACATGTTATTCAACTGCATATTTGATATTTTGTCTAGTATTTGCTCGGAATAAGTTTTTGAAATCATAAGTTGATTTTTTTTGAACAAATAGTTTTCAATAGAGGCAATGACTTTATCATACACAACATGTTCACACATTGGGTTCTTAGTGGACTCCAGCTCGTCGCCTGTGACAATGAAAAGTGGCCTTTTATGAGAAGGATATAGGACAAGGATATCTGTAAGTATTTCCTGTGAAACAAACTTTTTATTCAGTATAAAAACTTCAGGCAAATTTTTTGAAACCATATCAAAAACAGATGCCATATCGTCAACGCGTAACAAGTGACAACGCTTTGATGCCATCCATGGGGCTAGGTCTTTTTCCCAAGGAATATGTTCATCACACAATATGATTTGGGTTTGGGTTTGATCATTCATGTGACAACTGAGAACATTCTTGAAAATTGGGAGACCTGCAAAATTTCATAGATCATAGCATTGGGATTTTTAAGGATGATACTTGCTTCATCTCCTGCATAATCCTTTAAGTTCAACAATGAACCAAGAGCCGCACTATCAATCATTTGAGTGTCTTGGAAATCAATGACATACGTTTCAAAAGTACCTAATGTATCAACATAGTGAAGTCTAAATTTTTCAACCGTATGACAATCTAGTCTTCCACGAATCATTATCGTAAGACAATCAGGACTGTCTGTATGTGAGGTAATAAATGCCATAACTACTCTATTGTAAATAATTCATCAAGCTTTGTAATCATCAATATTTTCTTAACATCAGGATTACAATTAATGATTCGTATGAGCGCGCCTTCTTCACCGGCATGATCTCTTAATGCTAATAGCATGCCTAAAGCAGAGCTATCTAAATAATCAGAATGCTTTAGATCAACAATATAGGTCTTTGGTTTCATCGCAGAGCTTTCATAAGCTTTTCTAAAGCCTTGAAGTGAATTAAAATCAAATCTGCCCGCAACTGAAATAACCAAATCTTGACCGTCACTAGACGGCGCTGCCGTTATACTCATAATATCCTCTTTTTCTCATACACAACTAGCCCAAATGGGTGACAGCCTAAGCATAGCATAAATTGTGTTAGATACATCGCTAGTATTGTTTTTTTGCGCTGTATCGCACCATATTGAGCTCATCTAAAATGATGCTGTCCTTTCTGTCGATCTCCTCGCGCTCTCTTTGTGCCATCTTCTCAAGAATAATCTCTAGACCTCTACTTGCTTTAAAAGCATCAGCAACAACATATTGGCTTTGTTCCAACTCATACTTTAGCTGAATACATATTTTCTTCTGCTCTTGTATGGAAACATTGAGATTTTCAATAAACGATTGCCGTGATAATAGTGCCCCTTTTTGTAATGATGTAAGAGGTGTTTGATGATATTCACTCAAATAGTTATCTAACATTTCAAAACGAGATGTAGCTGATTCATATTTATCGAAAGAGCGCTTTAATGCGAGTTGGGCTTGGCGGTGCTCGGCATCTCGAACTTTTTTTAAGCTTTCTATAGCTGACTTACGCTGTGCCATGAGCTGGCTCTATTGAGTTTTGATTGAATAAATTTCGCAACTGGCTCACTGCAGGCTCAAAATAGATTGGGGCATCAAAACTCTGCTTAATATAGTGATTCATCACTTGATGAAACTTAACACTTAAATCTAGCTCTGGATTTGTCCCTTTTTGATAAGCCCCCACAGTAATTAAATCCTTATTCTCTTGATAAATAGCATGATAGCGTTTAAATAAAAAGATATCACTCATTTGCTCTGACTTGACAATATCAGTCATTGCTCTTGAAATTGAAGCCTCAACATCTATCGCTGGATAAGTACCCATCTCAGCAATCGCTCTTGATAATACAATATGCCCGTCTAATAGAGAGCGAGTTGTATCAACAATCGGATCTTGTAAATCATCTCCTTCAGCTAAAACAGTATAAAATGCAGTCATGCTACCCTTCTCTGAAACGAGCCCAGCTCGTTCTATCAACTGTGCTAAGTCAAAGAACACCGAAGGCGTATACCCACGCTGAGCAGGTGGTTCCCCTATAGATAAAGCGATTTGGCGTTTAGCGTGAGCGAAACGAGTCAGTGAATCCATAATCAACAGAACATCTTTACCTTGCTCTCTAAAATATTCACCAATGGTGCAAGCCATCAAAGCCCCATTGACCCGCTGTACCGGCGAACAATCTGAAGGTGAAGCCACAATCACAGATTTGGCTAATCCACCTTGACCAATGTTCTTATCAATAAATTCACGAACTTCTCTACCACGCTCACCAATAAGGCCAATAACAATGACATCTGCTTTTGTAAAAGAAGTCATCATACCAAGTAATACGCTTTTACCAACGCCACTACCCGCAAACAAACCCATGCGTTGCCCTTTAGCAACTGGGATCAAGCCATTAATGGCACGGATCCCAACATCTAAAGGCTCACGCAAAGGGGGTCTTTCTAATGGGTTGACACTGACAGCTTCAAGCTCTCTTTGTCCTTCTGTTACAAGAGGGCCTTTGCCATCAATAGGTTTTCCTTGTCCATCAAGGATCCGCCCTAAAAGCCCAAAACCAACTGGCGCAGTTGGAAATCGATTAAGCGACTTAATTTCTATATTTGGATAAATATGGCCCATCGTTTCTATGGGCATTAGGTAAGTCACATCTTCTGAAAAGCCTATGACTTCTAACTCGATAGGTTTCTTTTCAACAAAAACCTCACACAAAGTACCAAGAGGCAAATTCAATCCCTTTGCTTCAACAATAAGGCCTGTTACTTTTTTGACCTGCCCAACAGATTGAAAACGAGACTGATTTTGAATGACCTTCAGCTTAGACTCAAAATGCTTATGAATCATGCCTGTCACCTGTTTTATCATCTGAAAGGAGAACTTGATCTATTAGTGAGTTGAGATCACTTTTCATCGTTAAATGCTTATCCTTAATTCTAACTTCTGACATCTGCAAGTTAGGGTTAGCACATAGCAAAATCCCTTTCTCTTTTAGCACTTCACCTAGCGACTCACGATGCGAGTTAAGTAGTTCAGGATGAATTTCAACAGTGACTCTTGATTGGGACGACAACTGCTCTAACCCTTCAGCAATAAGATTATGAAGAGCAGTATCACTAACTTTAAGTTCTTGATGTAATACCGATTTAATCACAACCTGGCAATAAGACTCCAAGACATCCATCACTTGCGGCTCTAAAACGTCTTGAGTGGATTTTAATTCAGTGGCTAATGCATCTATGCCTTGTATTTTTTGATCAATGCTCTGCATAGCCTTAGCTAAGCCATCTTGATACCCTTGCTCAAACCCAATTTTTTTTTGTTCCTCGATGGATTTTGTAGTGCCATGGGTTGCCTCAGCTGCTCCTAAGTTAGGAACCATCCATTTATTATATGTGTCTACTGTCATTGAAAACCTTATAACATTTTCTCACCACTACGACCGCCAAGAGAAATCTCTCCCTCATCAGCCATTCGCTTGGCTACCGTTAAAATTTCTTTTTGTGCAGCTTCTACTTCACTAAGTCGAACAGGCCCCTTGGCATCTAGATCATCTTTGAGTAACTCTCCGGCACGTTTTGACATATTACTAAAGATTTTTTCAGCAATGGCTGGTTCAGCACCTTTTAACGCTAGGATTAGTACATCTGTCGACACTTCACGAAGCAAAGCTTGAATACCACGATCATCGATGTCCAAAATATTTTCAAAAATGAACATAAGCTCTTCAATCTCGAAAGCCAAGTCTTCATTCTTGGATTTAATAGCCTCTAACAACTGATTTTTCATCTCTGGATCAACTAAGTTCAAAATATCAGCACTTACTTTCACACCACCAACAGGAGTCGTTTGAGAAACGTTTTGCCTTTTAAGTTGAGATTCAACGATAAGATTAAGCTCATCAATAGCTGAAGGTTGTATCGCTTCTTGACTGCTAATTCTAAGAACTAAATCAATGCGCACGCGTTCATCAAAGAACTCTAATAACTGAGCTGCAACATCAGGCTCTAACTGACTCATAATCAATGCTTGAATTTGAGGATGCTCAAATCGTATTAAGTCTGCAATCGCTTTTGCATCCATCCATTGTAAAGATTCAAGCCCCTGTGATTGGCTTGTCATTAAAATTTTATCTGCCACTGTACTGCCTTGAGACTCACCAAAGGCACTCACTATCATATTACGAATAGAATCTTGAGAGCTAACCCCTAAGCTTGTCTTATCTTCAGCGTCACTCAAAATGGATTTAAATGAATTTTCAACTTGCATTTGATTGATATTTTTCATTTTGGCCATGGCTTCGCCAATCTTTTGAACCTCTTTGTGGTCCAAGTGCTTTAAAACTTGCGCAGACTCTTCTGAGGAAAGACTCATCAGCATCACGGCAACTTTTTGTAACGGTTCAAGATCTGAATCAATCATTTTCTGTCGTCACCATAGTTTTTACAACTTGAGCAACACGCTTAGGATCATCATGAATAAGTGATCTCATTCGAGTCATTTCATCACTATTATGACTTTGCTTAGCTGCACTTTCGTTAAGTTTTGTTAACTCTAAAATTTTCTTATTATGATCATTTTGAAGCTGACTCACCTGACTTAGGTTTCTCATAAAAGGTCGAATAATGACGAACAAGACGATGAGAACAAAGAGTCCTGCTAATCCCTGCTTCACAACTGACATGAACCATGGCTTTTCAAAAATTGTCATCTCTGGCAAATCTTCAATAGGCTCAGCTTGAGCAAAAGACGAATTAATCACAGAAACAGAGTCACCTCTTGCTTCATTGAAGCCAATGGCATTTTTGACTAAGTTTGTCATTTGTAGAATAGACTGCTCATCATAGGGAGTCTTGGTTTGCTTGCCTACATTGTTGTAAGTCACTTTATCATCGATAACGACAGCGACTGACATTTTAATTAGATTTCCAGGCAGTTTCCTTTCATGACCAATGGTTCGATTAATCTCAAAGTTTCTTGTGGCTTGCTTGCGAACATTTTTGTTGTTCGACTGTCCTCCTTCAGCGCCATCTGGTAAAGCTTGGTTAGTTTCTGGTACGCCAGGATTTGCAGGCGGTACATTACTCAGAGCACCAGGAATACCACCCAGCATCTCTAAAGCCCCTCTTTCAACGTCTAGCGTTTGTTCAGAGCGAATAGACTTGTTATCTGGATCATAAGTTTCAAAAGTTTTTTCTGTGCCTAAATAATCAATATCTGCAGTGACCTCTGCGCTGATTCTGCCTACACCGACCAAAGGGGAAAGTAAATCTTGCACACGTTTGGCATACATGTTTTCCAGCTTGTGTTTGTAATCGAGCTGCTCTGTTGCTAATGCTAGCTCTCCGCCTGTTTGGTTACTTAGTAAGGCGCCATATTGATCAATCACAGTGACCATGTCTGGAGATAAGCCTTGAATACTCGTTGCGACTAAATTAATGATGGCGGCGACTTGATTTGGATTTAATTTTACGCCACCTATAATATCTATGAAAACTGAAGCACTTGGTGGCTTTTTGTGACGAATAAAAGAATTTTGTTTTGGTATCGCTAGATGCACTCTAGCTTTTTTGATTTGATGAATTTGGCTAATGGTTCTTTCTAGCTCACCCTGTAAGCCTCTGACATAACGCGTCCGCTCTACAAATTGACTTGTCGTTAAACCAGTCTTTTGATCTAAAAGCTCTAACCCATATCCACCTTGTTTTGAAACACCTTCTTTCGCAAGTTGCAATTTTGCTGCTTGAAGTTGAGTGCTCTCCACTAACACTAGCCCTGTTTTGGGATCCAAAGTATGGGCAATACCGCCTCGATTAAGTGCTTCCACAACCTCTGATGTTTCTTTATCCGACCATTGCCCACCAAGAGGCATGTAATCAACACCTTGCGCCCAAATCCCAACATATACGGCAAGGGCAATACTTGCGGCTAAGCCAACAAGCAAAGCAACTTGCTTGACGATGGGCAATGTTTGCATGCCATCTAAGGCATTCATGGATGTGGCCATGATTTATCCTATATCTGCATATTCATAATATCTTGGTACGCATTGACCAAGCGATTACGAACTTGTGTTAAAGCTTGAAAGGACACACTGCTTTTTTGAGATGCAATCATCACATCAACTAATTCAACAGATGGATCACCTTTCTCATACTTAGCCGCCAAAGCACCTGAGGCTTTCATAAGCTCATTGGTTTTACCAATAGCGTTTGATAGAACATTTTGAAAATCACCTTTAGTACCTGCGTCAGACGGCACCACACTTTGACGAGCCGATTTGATCATGCTTTGCATGGTTTCCAAAAGTTTGTTTGTGTTGATTTCTGTCATCGTTATATCCCCTTACTAAAGGCAAATACCTAATTTTTTCATTTTGGCAATTTTGTATCTAAGAGTTCTTGGGCTAATACCCAAAATGTCTGCAGTTTTAGATTTATCTCCGCCTGTATCGCTTAACGTTTTCTGGATAATCTTAAATTCTTGATGAGACAAATTTTCACTTAATTCCCTTTTAACTGGCATCTCTTTCTGCTCTTGAAAAGATGTCCCTTCAAAAATCAAGCTTTCTTCTGTAATGGTTTCTGTAGGAGATAGTATAATAGCCCTCTGAATAACGTTTTGAAGCTCTCTGACATTACCAGGCCAAGCATAAGTTAAAAGCTTTTCACTAACTGACTTGGATATTTTTTTAGATGAGCCAAAGTTAGCTATAGCGTTGTTCACAAGCGGCATAATATCTTCTTGACGCTCTCGAAGGGGAGAACATTGGATCGGAAATACATTCAGTCTAAAATAAAGATCTTCTCTAAAATGACCTAAAGACACTTCCTTGGCCAGTGCTCTGTTTGTTGTTGCAATAATACGTACGTTCAAGGGGATTTGCTTTTTACCACCTAAACGCTCGACTTCGCATTCTTGAAGAACTCGTAAAAGCTTAACTTGTAAGTTAAGAGGCATTTCAGAAATTTCATCTAAGAGTAAAGTGCCGCCATTTGCAAACTCAAATTTTCCTGGTGTCGTCTGGTAAGCTCCTGTAAATGCGCCCTTCTCATATCCGAAAAGCGTTGCCTCAAGCATGTTTTCAGGAATTGCAGCACAGTTAATGCCCACAAAAATATTGTCTTTACGTGATGACTGCTCATGCACATATCTAGCCAAGACTTCTTTTCCAGTCCCACTTTCACCCTGAATAAGAACCGTAGCATCTGTTTGTGCTACTTTTTTTGCCATTTCAAAAATAGCCGCACTTTTTTTTGAGTGCACAATAACGCCTAGATGTCGTGCACTATCAACGGCATGGCATCTGATCTTCCCTGTTAATGTTTTGATATCGAAGGGTTTCGTAATATAGTCACATGCTCCTAGTTTCAATGCATTAACAGCTTGCTCTATCGTGCCATAGGCTGTCATTAATAAAACTGGCGCTGGGTGGTCTGTTTTCATGTGCTGCTCTAGAAATTGATAACCACTTAAGCCAGGCATTTTTATGTCACTAATGACCATATTAAAACTTTCAGTTTTTAACAGATCTAAACCAGCTTGGGCACTCATGACTGAATCAACATCAAAACCTTCATCTTTAAGGCTTTCGTAAATAGCGTCATTCAAGGATTTGTCATCTTCGATTAGCAATATTCTCATGATGTCCCTTTTGGTAGAATAATACGCACTTCAGTGCCTTGATGGATCACTGATGAAACAACAAGCTCTCCCCTATGGTTTGCAATGATTGTTTTTGCTATTGACAGACCAAGACCTGTACCGGTCGCTTTCGTAGTGTAAAAAGGCTCAAAAATCTGAGCTAGACTAAAGCTGTCAATACCTGGCCCCTGATCTTTTATCAAAATTTGAAGGTCATCAACTCTTTCTGTGACATCAATCGTGACGACTTCTTTAGCAGCACTAGCCTCTATAGCATTCGCAATGACATTGGTTAAAGCGCCAAGCAAGGCTTGCTTATTCCCTAAAACCCACCATGATGTAAAGAATGAGCATTTTAAATCAATAGCTATTTCCTTACTCTCAAGATTTGAAATTTCAATAGCTTCATGAACAAGTGATTCGAAATTTAACGATTCAACAATGGTTTGATCACTCCTTGAGAAAAAGAGAATACTATTGATTTCCTTCTCAATACTTTTCAAATTGCCTGATATTTTCTCTAACTTTTCTTCAGATGGATATCTCTTTTGCAGACTTTGTAGTTGAATCATGGCAGCACATAATGGATTTCTAATTTGATGCGCTAGGTTGGCACTCATGTTACCTAAAATTTGCAATCTCTTTTCTTGATTAAGTCTGTCTTGAACAAATCTAGAATGCGTCAAATCATGCATGATAATCGCTTGGCCTGCTCGATCTTCTAAAGCGCAGGTTTCCACCTTAATTTTTTGATTACTCTTAAGAATCAGTTCATCCCCATCGTTTGGGTTAGATGAAAGAAAGCTATTGATCACATCTCGCCATAGTTGACCTTTAATGGATGAAAACCACTGCACTGCAACCTTGTTTTGCCAAGTCACTCGGCCTTGAGCGCTTAACAGAACAATACCGCTAGGCATGCTTTGCGCCAAATTTTTGAAATCAACAGTGTGTGCGTCTTGCAGTGTCATATTCTCGACTCTTTGTTTATCCGTTTAAATCAATGCAAACTTCAGGCCAAATTTATTCTCTATAAAATCAACCGGTTAATTTCTGTCGCATTGAAGTATGTCAAGGCTCTGTCACTTACCTTTCTAATTGAAACTTTCTCATTTTTTCTACCAACGTTGTTCTTCTTAAACCGAGTTTCTTTGCTGCATGAGCGACAACCCAGTTTTCCTCACTTAATGCCTCTTTAATAAAAGTCACTTCCAATTCATTTAGGTACTTTTTCAAATTAAATCCTTCCTGCATTTTGATGTCAGCTGGACCTTTCTCCTGGATGACACATTCTGACTCTGTTCGAAAATAGGGTGCTGGTAGATCCTTAGCTCCAATCAACTGGCCAGGATGTAAGACACAAGTGCGCTCAATTAAATTAGCTAATTCACGCACGTTTCCTGGCCAGGCATACTGTGTCAACGCTTCTATGGCATCGCCCCTAAGCATAATCTTCTCACTTTCATCCATATCAAGCGTTTTGAGTAAATCTTGAATCAATGAAGGGATATCTTCTTGGCGATCTTGCAATGCAGGCATCATGATTGGAAAAACATTAAGCCTATAGAATAGATCTTCACGAAATTCATGGCTTTCTATCGCTTCAGACAGATTTTGGTTTGTTGCAGCAAGAATTCTAACGTCCATTTTAATGGAGCGATTACCGCCAACTCTTTCGAAAACCTTTTCTTGTAAGACTCGAAGCAACTTCACCTGCATCTCTAACGGCATGTCTCCAATTTCATCTAAAAAGATTGTGCCGCCCTTAGCAAGTTCAAAGCGCCCTACCCTTGTCGCAAGCGCACCAGTAAAAGCACCTCTCTCATGTCCAAATAATTCACTTTCCAAGAGTTCTTTGGGGATGGCTGCACAGTTCACTGGAATAAAAGGCGCCTTGCTTCTTTTTGACAAGGCATGAATTTGACGAGCAACGACCTCCTTGCCTGTCCCGCTCTTACCCTCAATCAGGACAACCGAATCAGTTGGAGCCACCTTTTTGACCATTTTAATAACATGGGACATCGCACTTGATTGGCCAACAAGTTTTATATGGGCCTCAGACTGTTGATTCATATAGATCCTTTATTCTTCTGTCTTAACAGATGCATTAGTTCGAATACTAATTAAGTAATAGGCGTCAAAGAACTGTCCTGTCAATCGAATGACCAACTATTTTGATCGTGCTATGCACCTTTATGCCAAATAAGTGCATTTGCACTATGATTGGAGTAAGGAAAAAGCTAAAGGAAGATAAAGATGCAAGACCCTGTAAGCAATTTAGGCACTGAGGATTTAGAAGAACTTTTTAACCAAATGAACCAAAAGGATATGATTGAACTGGAATCATTGGAGGCTGTTTATATCAAGCATTGTGATGCCCACCCTGACGATTTAACAACTCGCCTCAAGTTAGCTCATGTCTTTTGCTTAAGAAATAAAATGATCGATGCGTGCCAGCAATGTGAGGATATCCTAAAATTAGAGCCCACACACATGGTCACTAGACTTTTATTAATGGATATTTACCATCAAGTCGGTGAGTTTGATAAAGCTTTAGCTAATGGAAAGCAAATACTAGAGTTTCATCCACATAGCGACATTGCTTGCAATAACTTGGGAAACATCTATTCAGATCTTGAGCAGTACGACCAAGCCAAAACTTATTATAAAAAAGCACTTGAATTAAACCCAGCTGCTATTTGCGTTTATAATAATCTGTGCCTTCTACTTAAAGAGTTGAAAGAATATGATGATGCCATCAGCATTGGTTTAATTGCGCTTGCGCTTGATCCAGAGCTCTTACCTGTTTATAACAATATTGGTATTTGCTATCAAAAGAAGAATGAGCACGATAAAGCACTTGAGTATTTTGAGAAAGGATTAGTCTTTGATCAAAGAAATACAAGTCTACTATACAACAGTGCCAATTCAAAACTTGCCCAAGGAAATAAGCATGAAGCGCGTCAACTTCTAGATATTTTCTTCGATGTTTATCAAATTAATCCAAGCGTTAATGTTCAACAACACATCAAGACTTTTGAGCAAAATGCTTTAGTGATACAAGCGATAGAAAAATACCAAAAAAGTGCATAGTAAAGATTGATATGCGTTGACCCAATGAATCATGAGTTGGGTCAATCATATCAGAAGTGAAATTTTAAGTTCTTGAAGTATAAGCATTCACAGCATTTTTTCCTTTCTTGAGCTCCAGCAAATGATTCAAACTAGCTTCTCGCTTAGAAAGGACTTCTTCAAATATTTCTAAATGTAAGGCATTGATAATTTTAAGTTGCTCTATATCTTGACTCGTAATAAGTTCTGGATTCATATCAAGGCTAAATGAAACCTTGTGAAATTGCTTTTCTAGATTGGATAGAGTATCCCATTCTTCTTGTTGCAAAGCCTCTTTTTGAGCTTGCTTTATGTTTAATAGCGTCTGAAACATCTATTTATCACTCGCATTTTTTTTCGATTGAGCACTTTCTGAAATGCCATCCCATCCCTCTTTAATGGTCACCATAAGTTGATAAACCTCTTCTAGCACTTTAACCTCATTATTTAAATTAGCAAGAACTAACTGCTCCATCATATAGGAATAAAGTTGATTAAGATTTTTAGCAATCTCACCACCTTTTTCAAGGTCAAGGCTAGCTTGAAGACCATCAATGATAGATATCGCAATGCTAATTTGCACCCCTTTAGGTTCAATATTGTTATTAAGCATATGGCCCTTGGCCATATTTATTTTATCTAACGCACCTTGCATAAGCATTTGTATGAGCTTATGAGGATCCGCATCAACCATGTGGCTCTGCTGATTGATTTGGTTATAGGCTTGCGCGCCAGATTTATGATACATGTCTTTATCTCCGTATTATTTTTTAAAGGCCAAAGGCTCAACTAAACTATCAAGCTGCTGAGTCAAAAAACTTCCTGTTTGATTTAAACTTGCCACCAAACCATCCATAGCAATAAATTGCCCTAACAATCTAGTTTCCATTTTTTGAAGTCTTCGCTCTAAGTTGATTCTCTGCTCTGAGATCCCATCAATTTCAACGTTGAGACTTTTTACTCTTGAAGTAATAAGACCATTATTGCCATCAATAAAATTATCGAGAATAAGACCCATGCGAACAGCAATACCCTCATCGTCCTTGGCAAACAGCTCACCAACCGCATCAAAATTCTGATTAAATGCTTTGGCTAAATCTAAACTTGACAACTCTAATTTGCCAGTTAATTCATTTGTTGTAATACCTATTTCTGCAACTGTCCTAAAGCCTGTGACAGAATTAATAGCACTATTGAGTTCTCGACGTATTGAGTACTCAGCACTTCTCATCAAAGAGTCACCAATTAAGATACCTGTCGTGGCTTCAAACCCACCTGATTCATATTTTGTTAACTCATTAATCGAATCCATCACGGTGTTGTAACTTGAGATAAAAGCTTCGACTGAAGTTCTAGCTCTTGACTTGTCTAGCGAAACTGTAAGTTCTTTAGGTGCCCCTATGTTTGTTTCAAAGATATCGATGGTTATGCCACCTATCACTGAATCTAGAGAGTTCGAAGATGTGGTGACAGTCGCACCATCTACCAAAACAATGCTATCAACTGCCGCTGTCGTTTGTGTTAAGTTGGCGGAGATAAGCTGTGAGAGGCCAGCATTGTCTAAATCATTACTATCTGAATCACTAACAACAGATACTGTGAAGGCACTATCTGAACCCTTAGACAGTGATGTAAAAACCAATTTGGAGCCAGTATCCGTCGTCACAACCGATGCTTGAACACCAGTGTCAGCACTGGAAACATTTATTTTATCACGAATACCATTTAAGGTTTGATTCGCAGAGTTGATTTCAATAGAATGCTCAATGCTTCCAAAGTTAAACCTCAAAGTGCCTGTCCCAACAATGCTCGTGGGATTAGCAAAGTCTCCAGAAGTTAACTTATGATTTGTTGCTAATTGCGTAACTTCGATCGAGTAACTTGATGGTACTGCATCATTCGTCGCAGTCGCCGTAAAAACGTCTGTATCAGACGATACGGCCTGCCTCGACTGAAAGGCTGTTAGAGTATTGAGATTGGATAAGGAACTTTGAAACTCAAACATGGCGCTTTTGAGCGTACCAAATCCAGTGATTTTAGCAAGCGCCTCAGACTCATCAGCATCAAACTTACCTGATTTTACAGATCCTTCAACTTCAATGAGATCTTCTACTAATCCCCGAATATCAATGCCGGATCCAATGCCGGAGCCTGATATCGACATAACGTACCTTCTTATATCTCAAGTTTTATTAATTGACCATATTTATGCAAATTTCCAGCCAATTTTATAGCCAGCTCTGGATCAATATTCCTAATCAATTCGTTTGATTGCCTATCTACCACTTTAATAGTAGTCAAAACCCCTTCTTCACTCACACAAAATTCTATATTTCTTTGAACTTTTTGAACGTACTTGTTGATTTGTTCAACAGCTTCATCAAGATTTTCACTGGGTTCCTCAGTTTCAGCCTCACTAAAACTTACTTTCTTGTCCTGCTCTGGCAAAGAATAGCCGCTTGAATCATGTGGCATATCCCTCTTAACATCCTTCGTTTTTTCCTTTTTGGTGCTTTGCGCTATCTTGGGTAAGCCTGTTATGATGATTTTATCATTCATCTTACGTCACCTTAAAAAAAGAGGGATCCCAAATGTGGGACCCCTAATGTGCTCCTTTGACGCTCTCTTTTACTGTAGTAAAGAAAGAACGTTTTGAGACAAGGCATTTGCCTGCGCTAAGATAGATGTACCTGCTTGTTGCAGAATTTGCATCTTAGTTAGATTAGCGGTTTCAACTGCGAAGTCAGTATCTTGAACACGTGAACGAGCAGCTGATAAGTTTTCAACATTATTCGTCAAGTTTGAAATTGTACTTGAGAATCTGTTTTGAACAGCACCTAAAGAAGCTCGTACAGATGAAACTTGGTCAATAGCACCATCTAAGATACTAATGGCTGAGTTCGCACCTGCCACTGTACTAATATCAATTTGACCAACATTACTCAAAGTAGAAGCATTGGCAGAGCTAGCACTTCCAGCGAATAATGAAGATCCTGTTGAAGCAGAACCAGAGATACTTGATGTTACGTTTAATGAATCAGCTGATTCAAAAACAACTTCACCACCAACAACAGTTGTATCGAAGTTAGTACGATGTCCACCATCAAATAACTGAATCGCTTGACCACCAGAATTGGTTGCAGCATTACCAGTGACTGTGATTGACTCTTCATTTGGAGGCGTCACACCACTACCTGTACCAGAAACAACGGTCACACCTGGAGCTTGATAATCAACGGCAGCAGAGTGGGTGAAGTTCTCAATTTTGACATCTTTACCAGATGCTTGAGTTAAAATAATCTCCGCATTACTTGAGCCTAGTGCCGCTGTAATACCAGTCGTACCTGCTTTATCATTAATTTCAGCAACAAGAGATGATATATCACTAGAAGTCACTGAAGCTGATACAGATGTTGCAGATGAGTTATCACCATACAAATTGAATGATATTGTACCGTCACTTGAAAGACCTGACAATGTGACTGAAGTACTAGCAGTCGCTGATATACCAGTAGAGCCAGAAACTGCATTCACAGCCTGAGCGACACTATCAGCAGCCATACCAGCTGTAACATTCACAGATTCTGTACCTGAGCTGCCAACTAAAGTTAGCGTTTGTGCACCTAAATTGTTATTTAGGTTATTAGATGTTTCTGTTGTGCTATTGACAAAATCTGTGATCGAACCATCACCAACAGCTACCGTTGTTGCTACTTGATCATCAATAATTGAGTCAACATCTGATGAAATCGTGTAACCTTGGTCTAACATGATATCAACACGTCCACCAAAAGTAGTCGCTTGCGCGGCAACCATAGTTGTTGCTGCAGCACCATCTAAGCCTACTAAATCAGCAACACCTGTACCTGCTGTATTAGCAAAAGATAAATCTCTACCGTCTAAGGCGACAATAGAAACTTCTGTACCAGAGCTTACAGCAAAGATACCAGCAGCTTGTAAAGTTGCATTACCATTAATAGATGTAGCTATAGAATCGATAGTTGTGGTAGCACCACTACTAATTGTTTGGCCTTCAAGTGTAATCACAGTTGCAGCATTCAATGAAGCCAAGTTACTAAGCGAAACTTCATTATAACCACGAGCTGTTACACCGCTCAAACCTGAAAGAGAAGTAGCCACTGCACTAGCTTCAGCGTTAGCTGCCACAGCACTTGTTTGAATGGTCGTGATACCTGCAGAGTTTACGTTGGTTACAGAGAAGTTTGAAACACTGTAACCATTCGTTGCAGCATTCGCTTGAGCCACACCAACTTCAGCGCCTAATTTAGAGCCTGCAGCTACACCAGAACCAATAAACAGCTCTTTATGTGTGGCTCCTTCAAGACCGCCAACATTGCTGGTAGACACTGTGTTTGTACCAAGACTTGTTGTTTGAGTGTCTCTAATTGAAACAGAAATGGTTTGATTTGCTTCAGCACCAACTTGAAATAATGCATTCTGTAAATCACCATTCAATAGGTTTAATCCATTGAAGGTTGTGGTTGATGAGATACGCGACATTTCTTGTTTAAGTTGGTTAACCTCATCTTGAAGCGCTTTTCTATCTGCAGATGAGTTCGTACCGTTAGCAGATTGGATTGCTAGCTCACGAGATCTTTGTAACAGTGAAGTGACCTCTTGTAAAGCACCCTCTGCCACTTGTGATAAAGAAATAGCATCATTAGCATTTCTAGATGCTTGAGAAAGACCTTGAATCTGTGAAGTAAAACGTGTACTAATCGCAAGACCAGCAGCATCATCTTTAGCACTGTTAATACGTAAGCCAGACGATAAACGTTGAAGTGAAACTTGTAAAGATGCCCCAGATTTATCTAAATTCCTTTGTGCATTTAACGAAGGAATGTTAGTTGAAATAACTTGTGCCATGATTTAAAACTCCTCAAGTGCTTAAGCAAGCTTAAGCGAAAATTTAGCAGATATACATCAATAAACGATATATTCACCGCTCCCAACATTCGTATCGACAGGCCAAGAAATATGTTTAATGAATATACAAAAATAATTACTTAAATCGATTGAAGCTTGAAAAGGCTGGAATTAAAAAGAGTCTAATGAAGACTGGGGTGCTGATCTGTGGCTTAAATCACTAAGCACAAGGTTCTTATTATATAGTCATGCTTTTACTACGATGATGTTAACACAGCACTGTATGATAGCTAACTTACCTAATATAGTTAAACAGACTTAAAGACTGAATTTTAATATAGGTTGCTTGAGCGGCTTCAAGTGCTGTCGTTCTTTGAGCCAATTCGCTAATGGCTTTAGCTAAATCAAGATCTTCAGTATCGCTTAAGCTTTGCTCGGTAAGAATGGACATTGTTGCGTTAACATCTTTTTGATTTTCAATGACATTGAGCCTTGCACCAACACTTGCCCGTATTTCAAGCGTCTTCGTTTCAGCATGGGATAAGTTATCAAGAGCAATACCAATTTCATAGCTACGCTGATCAGAATTTACAGTGCCTGTAATAGATGAGACTAAATTGGAAATTGTTTTAAAAACATCTTGATTAGCAGGCTTATCGAATTGAACACCAAACACATCCCCAGAACTTGGTGCACCTGAGATTTGAATTTGGATGCCATTAAGTTCAATCATAGCCCCAGGCGTAAAGCTAACATTCTCAAATCCTTCTAAAGGGACAAGTGGCGCCGAATCAGCCACAATATTAAACGTTGTACCTCCAGCTCCAAAAATAACAGAATAGGTTTCATTCAAATCAGCTAATGGTGAAGTGATAACTGGTTGAGATATCAAACCTGTCCCAGTGTTGTTCGTGACACTATAACCACCAGCGCTCAAACCTACGTTGGACGGCATAGCCCCCCCAATCATGAAGTTTTGATGACCACGAAGAGTTAATCCTGCCCTTTGAACATTATCTGTAGCGCCAGCATTAAGATTAAAATTGGAAAAATTTGCTGGAGAAGCACCATCAGTCTGTAACTGAATATTACGTCCATCTTGAGCCGTCAGGATCATATCTGTCCCTGGCCCCCCAGGCTGAGTCACAATAACGCCAGTTTGAGCCTCTAGACTCTGAAATTGGCTTAGAAGAGAGCTTTCTGAGCCTCCAGCATCAATGATTGTGACACCATTTAAAGTAAAATCACCGGATGTGATTGCGGCAGAAGTATAAACGCCTAGATTAAAAACATTAGGCTCTGCATGAGCTCTTACTCCATGATCTAATTGACTTGCATTGATAGCATTGGCCATAGCAAGGGCACTTGAGGCACTGTCTATTGAGGAGACCCCGTCTGAAAAACCTGCCTGAATATCAACATCATTAATGATTAAATCATTTGACGATAACAGTGACAAACTGCCGCTCGCAACTAAACCAGTTGATGCGGCTGAAGTTGAGGCCACACCTAATGAGTTGAATGTATTAACCTGGCCAGAAGGCACTAGAAAAAAAAGATCTTTGCCTGAATCAGATGTTTCTATAGAAAGAGAAGATCCAATCTTTGCAAATTTTTGACCTTCATCACCCTGATATATAAACTGGCCAGAAGCATTTTGAGTCACAGCTGGCGTTCGCCCTGCGCTTCCTGAGAACATAAAAGCACCATCTGCGTCCTTGCTATTTGACAACCCTAGCAGTTGATCCAACTGAACCTGGATTTCAATCGCAACGGCTTGTCTATCAGTCTGACTGAGAACTGGATTGGCAGCTTGAAGCGCTAACTCTCTGACTCTTTGGTAAATCTGATTCGTGGCTTTAAGTGTGGCATCTTCTGCTTCTAGATTCGCTTGTCCACTTTGACCATTTTTACTATATTGCTCTAGCGAACTTTGAACTTCCCTAATATTGATAGCACGAGTTGCACCTACGGGATCATCAGAAGGCTTAAGAATTCTCTTTCCAGAAGATATTTGAAGTTGAAGATCACTTAATGCACGTTGCTGATTTAAAATTCCCTCAAGACCACGTTGAAATAATTCAAAAGTTGAAATTCTCATGATTACCTACCGAAAGAATTAATTAATTCATCAAAAATTTGTCGAGAGATTGAAATAAGTTGTGCAGCTGCCTGATATTGCTGCTCAAACTTTATCAAGTTTGCTGCTTCCTCGTCCAAGTTAACACCTGAAACTTCATTGCGACGAGTCTCTAGTGAACGTAGTAAAGCAGCGCTAGCCTGTTCATTCACATTAGTTTTAGCTGCGACCGATCCAACTTCACCAACCATTTCTGCAAAAGCTGATTGAAAAGTTGATCCATTATTCATCAGTCTTTGATTTTGCAGACCTACGAGAGCAAAACCATTACTATTATCATTACTAGCATCTCGGTTGTATCCTATCGAAAACACATCTCCCTTAGAGATTTGGCCCTGCAAATTAATTTGATACCCTGGATCATAAACATACGTTGGATTAGGCCCAGGTAATGATTTATCAACAACCCCAGATACTGGGAAAACTCGATTTTCAATTTGACTTGGGTCGTAGACTTGCGTCGGTCCAATTTGGACTCCAGGCACACCTTGAGAAACATCATAGATGTTATAAGTTGTAGTACTTTGAAACTCTATTCTAATAGGTGGCAGCAGCTGATTCTCTGATGAAAAAGCATTGCCCAGCTGAGTGGCTGTTGATGCCGGAGACCCAGAGGTGTTGTTAACGGCAACAAGCGAAATGACACCGCTACCTTGGTTGTTAATGGCGCCTTCCACTCTGACAGGAGATGCCAGTGCCAACTGTGAGGTCTTTGTTAAATTCAATTGAAAAGTGCTAGCACCTATTCTTGTTGGCGTTATGAGATATTCATCCCCTGCAGCCATGGTGCCTGCGTCAAGATTTAAAGTAAAGCCATCCACATTAAAATTTGGATTAGAGCCTTGCCCAACGATGGCATCATCACTAAGACGACGCAGCGTATACTGACCACCTTGCATGGTTAAAGAATAATCACTGATGGTTAAAGCGCTTGCGTTGGCTGGGTTGTTTCCTGCGCTAAGACCGATATTTCCTGGGTTAGTACCTGCAATATTTATTTGGCCACTATCACTAGTCAGTAACACTTCTGCTCTTTTCATCTGATTGAGCGCCACAGCACTATTTGTATCAAAGTATGTAAACGTAGCTACTGGCGTATTGGTGTTACTCGTCAGTTGAATATTACGACCATCCAAAGTTACCAGCTCTATAGAGCCATCATTACTTAGTCTAGCCTCGACACCTGTTTGCGTTTTTAAAGCATTAATATCTTGCACTAGTGTTTGACTGTCTGTACCAAGGGTTACAACACTGATACCGTTAATTTGAAATTCACCTAAAGCAAAAGCACCTGGCGAAAACTGACCAAGATTCAATACGTTCTGCTGTGCTGACGCTGTCACACCATGCTGGATACTCGAACTATTGATAGCAGCGCTAATCGCAATGGCACTAAGTCCAGAGTCAACACTTGACACCGTATCATCGCCAACAACAGCTGCTCTGACAGCTACACCATTTAGGATTAAATCAAAATTACTTGATAAACTTGTAAGAGTTCCAACATTCGTCAAATTTGAAGAGGGCGAAAAGACTTGTGTTAACTCATCAGAAGGTAATGATATTGGATTAATGGTTACAGAAAATCTAGCATTGCCTGCATTGTTTAAATTTGAAAAAACTCTATCTTGAGCATTTTTCAACAAGTTGACATCCTGAAACATATCGATGCCGCTATTGCCTTGAGCATCAATCCCCTTTTGATGCTGATCATTAAAAGTCATGGCAATAGTGGTGGCCACGCGACCAAGGGCATTTTGTGTTGGAGCAATCACACTTTCGTTCACAGATAAAACGCCACCTAACTCACCGCCTAAAAGTGATGCATTGATATTGACAACGCCAATCCCTGTACCAACGTTAATATCTAAACTTTTGGGATCTAAACGACTTGGGCTAGTTGAAAGCTGATTAGAGGTGCCACTGATAACAAGTGTTTGGCCACTCCCAATAAAAACATTCAAAGCACCGTCACTTTGCGCAATCGTGTCAACATGAACAAGCTCTGATAACTTGCGCACTTGCTCATCTCTTTGATCAAGCAAATCATTAGGTACTGATGACCGTTGTTGACCAGCACTAATAATACTAACATTGAGATCAGCTAGATTTTTAGCAATACTATTAATTTGGCTAACGATATTCTTAGCTTGGTCATTAGCTTGAAATCTCAGCGCATTAAGTTGATTATCAATATCATTAAATCGACTTGTTAACAAATTGGCTTGTGATAAAAAGACTTGTCTGGCCGGCGTCGAGTCTGGATGGTTATTAACCTCATTGAGCGATGCAAAAAAATCATTCAATCCAGTTGAGATACCAGTCTCTGAATCTGCCAACAAATTATCAACGACATTAATGTATTCTTGAAAAGTGGCTAATTCCTTGTGCGTCGATGATGTACTCACTAAAGCATTATTCACAAATTGATTAATATATCTAGTTGTAGAGCTTACACTAACACCAGAGCCAATATAACCTTGGCCACTACTAAGTGCTGGTCGTGTTCCAAGCTCAGTACTCTGACGACTATAACCTGGCGTATTAACATTGGCGATGTTATGACCCACAGTATCAAGCATTCTTTGTGTCGCATTTAAGGCTGATGTGCCAATTCCTAGAAGATCACCCATGATCTGCTCCTAAATTTTTAAATTCATCTTGATGAAGTACTTTCAGTACTTTATCTGAATAATTTGGATCAGTGGCATACCCAGCCTTTTGTAAAGCATCAAAAAAAGCTTTTGGATCGTTTGTATTTTCCCAAACCTTTTCATATCGAGGGGACTGTAACACTTGAACAAAATCTTTGATACTTTGTTCATAGTTTTCATACATTCTAAATGGCTCATTCCTTTTAACAATCTGACTATTTTCATACTCAATAGTTTGTTTATTTGTTTTATCACCTTCCCAGCCAGTTGCTTTAATATTAAAAACGTTATGACTATTATTGCCATCAACATCTTTAATAATATGTTTGCCCCAACCAGTCTCAAGCGCTGCTTGTGCTAATAGGTGTGTAGGATTTAATTGGAGCCCTTTCAAAACCTTATCAACAATAGGTTTAAGGTATCCTAAGAAATCCTTTGCATCATGAAAATCTTTAGGCTCTTGTGCTTCTTTCTTAGCGTGATTCACTGGCATAGTAGATAATTCAGATGGTAAAGAACTTGTTCTAAAATCACCTTGCTTAATTGAGAAGTTGTTGACTTTTTCTCCTTCACCAACATAAGGTTTTAATTGCTTATAAATCACATCAGCCAAGCCCATGCCCTGACTTTTAGATAAATGGAGGGCTAACTGGTTATCATGAAAATCCTGAAAAGTGTCTTTTGTTTGACTGTCAAACATTGAAGATTGAAAACTCTCATTCGCTTGACGCATGCTTTTTAAAACCATCTGTAGAAAGACACCTTCAAGCTGCTGCGCTGCAGCTTTTAAGTTATCATCAGTAGCTTGACCACTGCCAAGCTCTTTTAAGCTCGACATGTCTGTATAGTTAAAAGAGGCTTCAATATTTTTCATTAGATAATCTGCAAGTCAGCATGCAGAGCCCCCGCTTGTTTAAGAGCTTCTAGAATCGCCATCAGATCTGAAGGTGAAGCACCGACTTTGTTCATGGCACTGACAATAGACTCTAAAGAGACATCAGGCTGCAGAACAAATAAGCGACTGTTATCTTGTGTAATCACAACCTCGCTTTGATTAACCTCTGTTGTGACACCATTTGATAAGGGTTGCGGTTGACTCACTTGCTTATTCTCAGAAATGGTCACAGTTAAGTTGCCATGGGCAATAGCAGCCGGCCCAACAGAAACATTTTTACCGATAATAATCGTACCAGTTCTTGAGTTAACGATGATTTTTGCTTTCATCTCAGCTGGCACAAGATTTAAATTTTCTAGCGCCGAAACAAAAGTCACTCGCTCTGTAATATCTGGTGGTGCTTTGACTTGAATCGAGGTACCGTCCATAGGTGTCGCTGTATGAGGTCCCATCATTTGATTGATGGCATCGGCAACTCGCCTTGCAGTCGTAAAGTCAGAAGCGTGAAGATTGAAGATCAAGTGTTGACTAAACGAAAATGGAGACGCAATTGTCCGCTCAACACTTGCCCCATTTGGGATACGTCCAACCACTGGTACATTGACTGTAATTTGTGATCCATCTGCGCCTTCGGCAGCAAGACCACCGACAATGATACTGCCTTGTGCTACCGCATAGATCTGACCATCCGCAGCTTTCAATGGTGCCAAGAGTAAGGTGCCACCCCTTAAGCTTTTAGCGTTCCCCAAACTAGAAATTGTCACGTCAATTTTTTGACCCGGCTTTGAAAAAGCAGGTAAATCTGCATGCAGCGCAACAGCTGCAACATTCTTGATAGATGGGTTAACATTGGGCGGAATCGTGACGCCTAAATTTTGCAGCATGCTTTTAAAGGATTGCTTTGTAAAAGACTCTGTATCACCAGTGCCACTTAAACCAACGACTAATCCATATCCCACCAGTTGATTGGAACGAACCCCTTGAATAGAAGCAATGTCTTTTAGTCTTTCAGCATAGCTAAAGCTGCAATAAATGCAGCTTAATAATACTACCAAAACTCTTAATTTATTCATTATCATTCCTACAATGGAAATAACCAGTGATTAAACATTCGAGTTAACCATCCTGGTTTAGAGGCATTCTGTAAACTTCCTGTTCCGCTATAAGTAATTCTAGCATCTGCTATCTTATCTGACATAATAATATTATCTGGACTTATATCTTCTGGTCTTATAATACCTGCCACTCTAATAAACTCATCGCCATGGTTAATGGTTAACCACTTCTCACCTTTGACATACAAATTTCCATTTGGATAAACTTGATCGACCGTCACGGTAATGGTCCCAGTTAGTTTATTCTTTTGTGCACTATCGGATGAGCCCTCAAAGTCCCGATCAGCATTGATGCTTGTTTCAAGGTTCAAGTTCTTTGTGGTTGACAATGGCACTGGCAAACTTTTGTGCAAGCCAAAATCAGGCCCTGTACCAAAGAGCGTTGGGTTGGCGATGGTTGCTGTTGATTTTTTGTCAAATTTTGAATTGCCAGACTTGGAAGCATCTGTTTGCTCCAAAAGAGCCACTGTAATAATATCTCCAACATGATGGGCCTTCATATCTTGATATAAAGAAAGACCACTACCCGCATGGTAAACAGATCCATGATGTGGCTCTGGTGGTTTATTGTATGCCGGATATACAGGTGCGAAATTAGGATCATTGGGTCTTTCAAACTGAGAGCAACCCACCAAGCCTACTGCTAACATCATTATGATAATCAATTTCATACTAAGCCTATAAAGTTTGTGACAGGTATCGAAGCATACCATCAACTGTTTCTACGGATTTTGCATTCATTTCATATGCTCGTTGCGTTTCAATAAGTCGTACAAGTTCTTCGACGACATTAACGTTTGAAGCTTCTAAGGAGCCTTGTAATAAAGTACCCAAGCCTGGAGTGCCTGGTGCAGCAGTGCTTGCTGTACCACTAGACTGCGTCTCAAGGTATTGATTTTCACCAATGGGTTGCAACCCAGCTGGATTAATGAATGAAGACAATTGTAGATTGCCAACTTGTGAGGGCGTCGTATTACCAGGCTGCATCACTGAAACAACGCCATCTGAGCCTATGGTGATTGAACTTGCATCTTGTGGGATTGTAATCGAGGGTTGTAACAAGTAACCATTTGCTGTGACAACTTGACCACTGCTATTCAGTTGGAATTGCCCATCTCTTGTGTAAGCAATGTCGCCATCTGGCCTTAAAACTTGGAAATAACCTTTACCATTAACCGCCATATCTAAAGGATTTTCGGTCTGAATAACACTTCCTTGAGTGTGAGTTTTTTGCGAAGCAACGGTTTTGACACCAGTACCTAACATGAGACCTGATGGAATCTCAGTCTCCTCAGACGATTGTGCACCAGGTTGGCGAACATTTTGATATAACAGATCTTCGAAAACGGCTCTATCTCGTTTAAACCCAATGGTGGAAACGTTAGCAAGGTTATTTGATATCGTGCGAATATCATTATTTTGTGCGTCTAAGCCTGTAACACTAATCCATAACGCCGGATGCATAATATACTCCTATTACGATAATCGTAAGATTGAACTGTCTGTCTGAGATGTTTGCTTTGCTGTTTCCATCATCTTTAACTGAGCTTCAAACTCTCTTGCTAAGCTTATAATTTTTGAAATAGATTCAATAGCATTAACATTACTACCCTCTAAAAATCCATTAGTCACTTTGACTGAAGCATCTGGGGCTACTTGACTTCCATCTTTTGTTTTAATTAATCCATCAATATCCTTGTACAGATCCATTTTATCAGGGTTTGAAAGCCTAATGCGATCAATCACCACCAAGTTATCACTACCAGATCCCTCTGGCACAATGCTGACAGTCCCATCAACACCTATCGATATCTTATCAAAGGATCCAACCGTGATTGGTCCACCATCTCCTAACAAAGGTAACCCATTGGCAGTGGTTAATAGACCTTCACTTGTTAACTGAAGATTACCTATTCGTGTTAAAGCTTCACTACCGTTTGGAGCTTGAACACTGAACCAACCCTCTCCTTCTATGGCCAAGTCTAAATCTCGTCCTGTTGGCATCAAAGGACCTGAACTAAAGTCAGTTGCAGGACGCTCTGCTTGTGCATACGCCCTGCTTGGCAGTCCATCTCCAAAAACTGATTGCGACCGAAATTGATCTAAATCAGCTTTAAAGCCAGTCGTTGATAAATTGGCAAGATTATTTGCATTGATTGTTTGTGCTCGCATCGTCTGCTCAGCACCACTCATAGCAATATAAACAAAATTATCCATTTATCAATTACCTTATGTTAATGATCGTTTGAGTGACGGCATCAGCGGTTCTAATGGTTTGAGCATTAGCCTGGAAATTTCTTTGCGCAACAATCAACGAAACAAGTTCGTCAGTTAATGCCACATTAGAATCTTCTAGTGCCCCAGATTGAATAATGCCTAAATCCGCAGTCCCTGGTACACCAACAAGTGCAGGTCCTGAATCAAAAGTTTCAACCCAAGATGTGTCACCTTGTGGACTTAAGCCTTGTGTGTTACCAAAGTTAGCCAGAGCTACTTGACCTAAAGCTTGTGATTGTCCATTAGAGTATCTTGCAAAAATAACACCTGAAGTTCCAACATCAACCCCTGATAATCGACCTGTTGAATAACCATCCTGGCTTAGAGCTTGAACAGAAAAAGGTGAGCCAAACTGTGTTGAACTATTAAAGTCTAGAGAAAACACTTGAGGAGAAGTCGCTCCGCCAGTTGGATTCCAGTTCGGAATAGATATCACATCGGAACTTGTTTGGATAATCCCAGCTTGTGGGCCAGTCGTTAGTCCAACATCACCAGGTGCGTTTCCACCAATGGTAATGCCCTTATTATTAACTGTTGCTAAGCTTATGGTTCCCTTTTGTACTTGATCTAAGGCCCCAGCATTCAAAGCAAAATTAGCAAAGGAAGCACCATTAGCTTGTACACCATCGGTCTCTAATTGTATGTTTCGACCATCTGAAGCAGTTAGAATGATAGCCGTACCAGCACCACCAGGTTGGGTTGCTGCAACACCTGTGTTTGGTGTTTCAGCATTGATGAGCCCTAAAAGAGCAGCATCATTTGGTACAGCACCTGAGATGTTACGACCATTGATAACCAAATCACCTGCATCAAGATTACCTAAAGCAGGCACGCCTAAATCAACAACGGTACTACCAACACTAGCGGTTACGCCATGCTGTTGAGTGCCAAGGTTTATGGCTGTAGCAGTTGAAATAGCACTAGCTCTTGCATCGGTAGTTGAAAAAATATCAGCACTTAGTGTTGCAGCATCTACAGAGACACCATTAATCGTTAAGTCATTTAAATCCATAGAGCTTAAAGTGCCAGAATTGCTTAAAACACCTTGACTAGAAACGACTGGACCTGGTCCATAATAAAGTGGTGGTGCTGCAGGGTTATTTGGGACAATGGCTCCAGAAGAGTCAAAAACCATTGTAAATGGAGATGCTATATCAGTAGCTGGATATGTTGCAGGCGGTGCTCCAGCTGGCGGCGTAGCGGCCGTTGGTGTCACATCTGTACCATCTACGCCCACATAAACATTCCAAGTATTCGAAGCTGGTGCTTTCACAAAATAGCTTGTCATAATATGAGAATTACCCAAACTATCAAACACACTTGTGGAAGTTGTCGTGTTATACGACGTAGGGCTTGGTGGTGATGAAGGTGTAAAACCTGGTGTAAAAGCGCTGGGCGGCGGTGTTGCAGAGGCATCTAGATTGACACTTAAATTAACATCTGTTGTTGCTCTTGGCGACAAATTCGATGTGCTGATTTGTAAATCACCTTGAGCACCTGTGATATTGCCTGCGCTATCTGCAATAAAACCCCGTAACGTTTGGTCACGAGAGTTTGTAATAAAGCCATCTTTATCAACACCAAAGGCACCTGCTCTCGAATAGCTAATGGCGCCATTTTGGCTTAAGATGTAAAACCCTTCTCCGTTCACAGCCAAATCTAAATTATTATTTGTAAATCCAATTTGGCCCTGTGAGAATTGTTGAGTCACAGCAGATAAAATAACCCCAGAACCAATACCAGTTCCTCCTGTTGCTGATGCGTAAACATCTGCGAATTCTGCTCTTGATTCTTTGTACCCTGTGGTTGAAGCATTGGCAACGTTGTTACCAATAACTCTTAACTCTCCAGAGGCTGCTTGTAATCCACTAAGTGCTGCTTGAAATGGCATATGATACTCCCTGATTCCTAACTAATTTTTCTAACATCATCAATGGATATAGATCCATGACCTGAAACATTTAACATCAATCCTTTTCCGTTCGAGTCTATCGTGACGCTATCAACATTAGCTTGACTGAATGTCGCAAAACGAGTTTCCTCTCCGTCAATCGTTCCTTTTGCTCTTAAGCTATAAGATCCTGAAGGCACGGCTGTTTCATTATCATCGAGTCCATTCCAACTAAATGGAAAGTGCCCTGGTGATACTGTACCTAGCTTCATGGTTTTAACGACGAGGCCCTCACCATTCACTAGTTCAAGACTTAAATCAGAAACAGAACTTGGTACATCTATGCTCCCTTGCATAGGTTGTCCGCTCGTTAGCTTAGCTTCATCTGTTGGTATTTCAACTTGGCGTCCTACCATGCTAGTTGCTTGCAGAGCAGTCGTTGACTGAAGTGTATTGGCCATTTTTGAAAAAGAAGTATCTAAGTTTTGAATGCCTTCTACTGTAGAAAACTGTGCCAATTGACTCAAAAACTCTGCGCCCTCTTGTGGCTCCAATGGATTTTGATTTTGCAACTGTGTGACAAACAATTTTAGAAAATCTGTTGTAGATTGCTCTGTTTTTGCATTGGTTTGCGCACTGTTTAAACCTAACTGCTCTAGTTGGGTCTGTTGCGATTGTAAAGCGCCAGGTATAGCAGCCATGATATTTCCCTTATTGTCCTAAAGTGAGTGTTCTTTGTATCAGAGTTTTAGCTGTATTAAGTACTTCAGCGTTATTCTGATAGCTTCTAGAAGCAGAAATCATATTGGCCATTTCCTGAACAATATTGACATTGGGTAAATTGATATAGCCCTGGTCATCTGCTAATGGATGGTCTGGTTGAAATTGTTGCCTAAGTGGCTCTTGGCTCTCAACAACCCCTAGCACTTGAACGCCCATACTGGAGCTTTTACCAAAGCTCATCTCTTCATTTGCTTCTTGCTGAACCGCAGCAAAGACAGGATGTCTTGCTCTATATGTCTGCCCAGTATTACTTGTCACGCTTTCAGCGTTAGCCATATTAGATGCTGTTGTATTCAATCGGATAGATTGAGCACTCATCCCCTGACCTGCTATATCAAATATTTGGAACATGCTTATTCTCCTTTAATGGCAGTCATCATGCCTTTAAATCTGTCACTTAAGAATCTTAATGACGCCATGTATCTCAAACTGTTATCAGAAAATTTTGAGATTTCAACTTGCTCATTTACTGTATTCCCATCGACTGAAGGTTGCATTGGAATCCGATACATGGTGTCGGCGTCATCGAACTGAGATAAGGCGATATGGTCTGAATTTGTCTGAGCCATTTTAAAGCCTTTTGATGTATGGCTGTCTTTGAGAAGCTCATTAAAGTCGATATCTTTAGCTTTAAAGCCTGGCGTATCTGCATTAGCTAAATTATTAGCTAAAATCTGAGTCCGTTGGCCTCTAAGACGCAATGCGTCTTGGTGAACGCCTAAAGCTTTATCAAATGTAATGCTCATATTCTAAGTCCTGTATCCAATTGCAAATAGTGGTGCAAGACTTATGCCAACATAAAATTATTATAATTTTCAGCAGGTTATTAATTTAGAGTTTTAAAATTGATTGAAAGGATTGCCATTTACAAACAATATTGGCCAAATGGAGTGGCCACAATTTCACCATGGCGAGTAGAGTGCATCCGACATAGTCTGTCAATCTATGCAGCAACAGATGAAGTAATAGCATGATGGTTAATTTGTAAAGATTACCATGACGAATGAGCAGTCATGGTATTTGCTCTAAATAGCGATTGGGGTAGATGAAGGCATTAAGTGCTTTATCGCTTAATCGTTTAATCGCTTAATCGCTTAATGCCCTTAAATTCATTGCTTGAAATATGTTACCGCATCCTCGTAGAATGCTCACAATGACTCATTGTGGAAGATTTCAGAGGCTCACTGTCTTCAAGCTTAACTCTCGTTAATAATCCAAAATGATCTGATGGCCAAATATCTTCATGACCCTCAATGGATCTTGTACCGACTATGCTCATCTCATAAGCTTGACATAGTGCTTTGCCGCTGTCTAACAAGACCCTATCAAAGCGCTCTTGCTTATGAGCGCCTTTGACTTTATATCTCATTGTATTAATTTGTGTATCCTGTGTATAGCCAGACTCATCTGGAAACAAGACTAACCAAACATCTTTGAATGCTGGATCTAGAGCGGTGTTTTCAACCCACTCAGGACCATCTCCGAAATTGAAATCTCCAGCAATCATCTTGATATCACTATCAGGTTGCTCTTTTAGAATGTTAAATATGGCTTGCAATTGTGCCTTTCGAAATGCTGTGAACTGCTTGCTTGAGTGAAGATGGACATTATTAACAGAAATTCTTTGATGTCCAATTTTTAATGTTGTACTGAGCAATGTTGAGATCTCATATCCAGGTAGACCATAAACCGTAGCTGAAATGATGGGGTACTTTGACAAAGTGATTTGACTCAAGCCAAAGTATGATTGTACACGATCAGCATTTTTATCAGTGCAATAATAATGCTCGCGAATATAGTCGTTCGCTAATATTTTATTGGCCCAATCCTGTGATACTTCTTGTAAGCAAATAATGTCAGGCTCTTTGTCTTTAATCATATCTAAGATTGCTGTACTACGCTCATTAAATTTAAAAAAAGGGCTTGACCTATCTTGGGGAGCACCCCAGACATTATAGCTTAGTAAAGTTATCGATTTCGTATCCCCAGGTTTTTTTATCTCTTTTGGGTCGCAAGTAACAAAACTCCAGTCACGACTATCATTAACCCCAAACTCAGCTGGCTGTAGGCTTTCTGTAAATAATGGGCTCGGTGAAATTTCAAAGGGAATCTTATCTAAATTAAGCACAATTGGGACCTCACGAATAGCTCTTTATAATATATTGTGGACTTACACGCTTCTAAGCCAAGTGATTAATCATATCACATGCCGTACAAAACACATAGTTAGTGTGCTACATTGGTGATAAGTGGATTATTTAACACTACCAGCATGAGCTAAAGCATGAAATTATGTTTACTTAAAATGATTAGCCCACTCATATTAGGTCTTTGCGTTGTCAATAATGCCGTTGCCGCTGATGCAGATTCCTTTTTCCTTTTAGATGTTGAGAATACTTGTATCTCCACGCAAGCTTTAGGACTAGATGAGCAGCATACCTACCAGTCATCACCAGATATTCTAAATGATAACCAATTTATGGTGTTTAAAAACGATAGGAATAGCCCTAGTCATATCAATGATATTGATGCGTTAAAGTCACTTGTAGAGGACTTCTTTGATAGAGAGCATCAAACACTTGCCTCAGATTATAATACTCAGCTTATGAGCAAAGTTACTCCAAAATCACTGATTAGCATCTTAAAATCGGTATTGAAAGATGATGCTCTGCTTGATGATATCACTCAAAGATCGTACATCCATGTCATGGGATTTACTAAAATTGTCTTGTTAACTGGCTCTAAAGATAAGGAATATAAAGTAAGATTACATCTATGGTGGCCAAATCAGAACTCAGAAGCCTCAAAACTTGTTCTAGAAGACAAACACGTTCACAAATGGGACTTTGGCTCAAAAATGTTTTCAGGCAGCTTTGAAGATCAACTCTACATCGTGAATGATCCTAGACTCACTGAAATATCTAACTATAGCAATTTTATAGAGGCAGTTAGAACTTTAGAGACAAATGAACAAGAAAAAGTGTTTAATAGCCTTAATGTCATTGAAATGGCCATGTATGGCCAAACAAAGTTTCAAAAGGAAAAGTTTCGTTGCAGTATTAATAAAACTGATATTTATACAAAGAGCGAAATCATGGAAAAATTTAAGTTAACAGAAAATAGCTTTATTGATATCATTTCAATCCATGAAAGTTATATCACAAAACCAAATGTTACTGGCAAATATGGTTTAGAAAAAATTGGTCTCAAACATCTAAGCTTCCCTGTTATTCATGAAATCAAAGATGGAGATAGTTATTTCCATCACCATTCTCTTAGTCATCGACTCATTTCAGATCCAGACGATATGGTCGCAACCTTTATTGTGACAGCGCCACCTATTGAGTCAGTGGATCCCTATATTATGATGAGAAGCCAAGATGGTGAAGATATCACCAAAGTTGCACCAATCTTAGATAAAACAACGCTAGTCAATCAATTGGAAAGATTTATCAGTCTGTTAGAGAGCAAAGATAAATCAACCTCTAAGCCACCAATCAAATTGCATTAGTACGCCTTGCGCGTACAATGCTAAGCGAATCACCATCATAGATGCCTTGTGTTTAACCCTTACTATCTCAGCCTTCTCTAGCATTATACTTTTAGGCTAAAAATGCTGCAAACCTGTTACTAGACACAGATCCATTAAATTTTTGGTATAAAAATTGCTTGATTATATCTAACTACTCATGAACGTCATATTATTGACTAAGAATATTTAGCATGTTTAACCATTTAAAACATTTTGGACTTGGCTTTATTTTAATCTTGTGCGCAAGTCACGCAAAAGCTGACATTCAAGATTTAAACCAAATCCGAGACGATGTTAAATCTTTTGTGGAAGACAGTTTGCTTGATCTTGATACTGAGCAAGATATTGAAATTCATGTCGGCACTCTGGATTCACGTCTTCGACTAAAAGCGTGTAGCACGCCTTTAGATTTTGACCTACCTCTTGGCCTAGCCAATCGCTCAAGAATGACGGTCACAGCAAGATGCCCTGCTTTATCTTGGCAAGTGCGCATTCCTGTTTCTGTTAAGCGCTACGCACAAGTTGTTTTCGCGGCAACGACTATCCAGCGAGGAGAGCTAGTTGCAGCGACTGATTTAACCTTAGCCAGGGCTGATATTAGTAAATTGTCAAAGTTTTATAGTGATATCAATGCCCTCTCTGGTTATGCTGCGAAAACAACCATTCGACAAGGTCGCATGCTAAATCCAAATATGGTTAAACTACCCAAGATTATTAAGCGCGGTGAATTAGTAAGAATTCAAATGAACATGCCTGGACTAAATATTGAGGCTTCTGGCATTGCGATGAGTGATGGTGTCAAAAACCAGACGATCCAAGTAAAAAACAGCCACTCAAAAAAGCTGATTGAAGCAACAGTGATAGGCCAGAGCCTTGTAAAAATACATTTATAAGCTATATTAAACCTGTTTTATAAATTTGAGAAAGCGTCATCAATATTGAATTGAGGAAAACTTTTAATATACACGTTTCTTGACTAAGGTTTATGTTAGATATAACGAAAGTGAATCACTGATCTTTTGATATCATGAATAGAAACACGGAGAGTTCGATGAAAGTCAATCAATCTATCCCGCATCATCAACCTTCTAGATCCCAACAGGATCAGAAGGCGACGAATGTTGGTGTTGAGCCAATAAGAAATATGAGTCATTCAGAGGGAAACCCTGAGCAAGAAGTCAATCTATCAAATCGAGCACAACGTATCAAGCAAGCTCAGGCTGCCATCGCCAATCAACCTGTTGTGGATCCAGAGCGGGTCAACGAGGTGCGCGAAAAATTTCAGCAAAACACTTTAGCCTTGTTCTCTGGTGGTCAAGATGCTCAAAATTCTGCTTTAAATATCGCAGACAAGCTATTAAGTTTTGATTCAAGTTTTGACTTAAGTACTAGCCATGAATGACACCTATACTCTGTTTGAAAATTGCTTAAAAGAGTATTTCGAATCTATTCAAAGACTCCATAAAATACTCATACAAGAGCGTGAAGCTATTGAAGAAAATCAGCTCAAGAATTTTGATGAATTACTTCAAAGAAAGACATCACAATTAAATTCACTTCAGACTTTACAAAAAGCACTTGAAGATGTTTGCCAAGGCCTTACCCCAGAGCAAATGCTCAAACAACTGACCTCGAGCTCTTCCTCTTCATTAAACATCCTCTTTGAGAATATAAAGAAAACCAGCCAACAGTGCGACGAACAATCTCAAGTCAATGGTATGCTCATCATAGCCTCAAAAAATTTGACCGAACGCATGCTCGATATGCTAACAGGTCGACAAAAGAATAGGACTTATTCAAAGTATGCCAAATCAGAATCAGTGATAGAATCAGTACAACACACAAGGATTTGAATATGCTTCAATGGCTCTCATCTCTTTTAAAACGTTCAAACGATGTCGCACCTCCCATCTGGGAAAATTTTACAGTAACAATCCTAAATGAAATCTACGATCACAGAAACCCATTAACAATCACTTCTAAAGATTCAGATCAAACTTATACCACCATTATTTTAAAAGTAGATGAAACCAAAGGACTGCTAACCTTTGATGAGCTCTTTCCTCATGAGAGTAGTGATACTTTTGAGCCAGGCAAAACCATTCAAGTACAATGTAAAAATCGTGGTATTAAAATAACTTTTGACTGCATCATTACAAAACTAACTCAAAGCCATGGCGTGAATGGCTTAGTCGCACAGTTTCCTGACTCATTAGAATACCAACAAAGACGGGATAGTTTCAGAGTCATTCCTCCTGAAAATATAAAACTTAAATCACGATTTAGAGTTCCTAACCAACCAAGTTTTCAGGCTACAGTTGACGATCTCTCATTAACTGGTATGCGCCTCACGGTGCCACAAAATATTGTACAGCATTTAAAACCTAACATGCTTATTGAGCATTCAGAAATTGTATTATCAACAAAAAAATCAGTGTCTTGCAGCTTTAAAATTTGCCATTTAGCGTACAAACCCGACCAACGAGGCACTGTCTTAGGTTGTGAGTTTAATGATCTCAATTCAAATGATCGACTGAGCATCAATAGAGCTGTCACAGATTTTCAGCGTATTGTTCGCGACAAAAGCGATTAATAATCCCGGATTGAGACCACAACTTAGTTGGATAACTTGTTTTATAACTTGATATTTACTCTCAAACTGCTATGATTTTAATATCTTAAGTAATGGAGCTTTGCATTCATATGGAAGACCACCAACAAGTCATTGATTTAAAAGAATATCAGCCTATGGGCATCCCAATTTTGCGCCTACTCGGTGCAGTCGCTTGCTTCTCTTTCTTGGCTACTGCCATATACGAATACGTTTTATAGTTTTATATTAGCCTCGGTGGCACAGTGGATAGCGCGGTCCCCTCCTAAGGGACAGGTCGCAGGTTCGAATCCTGCCCGGGGCACCATGTAAATCAAGTACTTACGCTGAGTCACTATCGCAAATGTAAATTTGGAAGCCCACTGGAAGCCCGGGCTCATTATTAACTCATACCAAACGCACTCGACTCTCAGTTAACTAAATGTTTAGTTTGATTAGTGGTAAGCAACGCATTGCGACCCTACCTAAAATCAGAAAGCCTTCCGTAGAGTCTCGTTTAGCTTCAATAATCATTTCAGCTAATCGCACGCAACAATGCTCACCCTCTTTAACCAGGTAATGTCCACGCTCAATATGAGTAACTGAAGTATCAACTAAACAATCGATAACAGTGTCTTGCTCTTCCCAAACAACATCTTCAAACCAACTTAGATTTTCAGAATAATGCATACAACAAATCCTTGCTTAAGTATTACTGCGTATTGCAGTATATTAAGATATTGTTATGCAGGATGCAAACCTTTATAATTGCACAAATGTAATTGATAGCTTTAAAATTTATGAGATCATCCAATGGACACCTTTGAGTCCCCTACAAATTTGAAAATTAAGATATGTAAGCGTCTTAAAGAAGCACGCATCAAGGCTGGGTTTAAAAGTGCAAAGGACTTTGCAGAGAAGAAAAAACTAAAAGTCTCAACTTATAGTCTTCATGAGGCGGGAACACGAAGTATGTCGCTCGACATCATTGAGCAATATGCCAATATCCTAGATATCAATACAAATTGGTTGCTGGCTGGAATAGAGCCTTGTAGCCGACATAAAGTAAGACATGTTCCCATTATTGAATGGGATGAGGTTGAAAAATTTATAAGGAAACCATGCTTTGTTGAAAAGCTTACAACCCCATCTGATATTGATCTAAGCCCGCTCTCCTTCGCTCTAGTTGTTAATAACGATGCTATGGAGCCTATCTATCCTGAAGGGGCACTAATCATGGTAGACAACGTGCAAGAACCCAAACATAAAGATTTTGCCCTACTCCAGATTAAAGCCAAAGCAATACCTATTTTCAAGCAACTCATGCATGTGGATGGAGAAATATTTGCAAAATCTCTTAACTCTGATTACCCAGCAATCAAACTTTCCCCAAAATCTAAAATCTTAGGAAAAGTAGTTCAAGCAAAGCTAATTTGTTAGCTCTTTGGGCTTGTAAGAGCCTATATCAAAAGGATTGAGGTTGGTGTTTTTATCATACACATCAACCCCTTCAGCACGTTTCAAGTAAGCTGAAACCCATTGGATAGGCTTCACCATAAGCACTGCTACTGTCATCTTGATACAAAATGCAGTCAATGCAATCAGTACTACAGAATTCATTGGTAAATTTTGAGAGAAAGAAATGGTTGCTGCAACTAATGATAAGAGCAGCTCACCAATCATTGTTGAGAGTAAGCTTCTTTGACAAAATGCCCTACCTAGCAATTTTACTTTGAGTTTAGATATTAGGTAAATATTAACGGTCTTACCAACAAAAGATCCTATGATATTTGAGAAGGCATAAATAAGTATTGATCCATGAACCACATGCAAATACTCATTTGGGATGATGACATCCATCGCAGGCAACCCTATCACCCATAATACTCCTAGAGCAAAAATCACTTCGCCAACAATGCCGTGGGTCATCAGCCTTTTAGCAGGCTTGGGTCCATAAACCTCAGCCACAATGTCGCATATGGGATAGGTTATAGCAAAAGGAAGTGTGCCCGCAGGGATTGCAATGGCTAACTGGATTGGCGATAGTTGATTAATAACTTTTGCTACATAACCAAATATAAATATATCTTCTACAACAATAAATTTAGCATACACCGTTAAAGTTATGCATAACGTTAAGAGATATGCTGCCAAGAAATATTCGAAGTACTTATAACTTGGAGCCTTCATATAGCTTCAGCTCCTGATAAATAGCCCAGCAAATGAGCATCTTTAGACGAAAGGTTTTTAATGATTTCTTTATTTTTTTGAATCTCACCAACCGTATTAGTGATGCTAATGCCATTACTGTCCTCAAGCACCACAGAGTTTTTCCCGTCTTGATTAAAATGAGCTTTTATCACTACTTTAGGTGAAAGCTCCCACTGAGTCTTTAGTGTAACAATAGCTTCAACGTCCTTGCGAGTGAATGCCTCCAAGATATTTGGGTGTGAGAGCAACTCAGTTAATCTTTTTTCAAGAAAATAGTTTTTGCCGACCACTTGAATCTTCAATGTTGGCTCTACCCTAATATTTTCCTGTTCAATATCAATAACTCGCAAGATAGCATCATTGCGTTGCTGATACAGTTGAAGAAACCTATACTGCTCCATGAACCATTTTCCAAAATGGTGCATATTAAAAACATTCTTACCTAACATCCCTATTTACCTACTATATTTACTTAATCCTATAAGCTCATTAAAACTATCAAAATCTATGGCTCTATCTTTGATAGCTTGAACATTGTCATCCTTAACATCTTTGAATGCATTTTGTATGGCTTGAGTCAGAGAAAAAAGTCCTTCTAAAGCGTAAAATACAGCACTGTAACCTATGCCTTTTAATTCATCTCTAGAAAGTATTGGTGTTTTTCCACCAGGTATCATATTAGCAATCAAGCTGCCATTAACTTGCTTTGAAATCGTCTCTAATTCTTCAATGGATTGTGGTGCTTCCACAAAAACCATATCAACACCAAGCTCTAATGCTTTCTGGGCCCGCTCAATGGCCTCACCAAGCCCTTCAATAGCTCTTACATCTGTACGAGCAACAACTATGAAATTTTCATCTTGGCGCGTATCTAAGGCAGCTTTTAGCTTTGAAAAATATTCTTCTTGAGATACAACTTGCTTGCCTTCCATATGGCCACATTTTTTAGGCCAAACTTGATCTTCTAGGATAACCCCTCCGCAATTGAGGGTACTTAGCTCTTTAACAAGTCTCATGACATTTTGGTAGCTTCCATGACCATTATCACCATCGACTAACAGAAAGAGTTCCGGGCAAGCCATTTTAATTCTATAGACTGCTTGAACTACTTCAGATTGAGTCATCAAACCTATATCAGGCTCTCCTAGATAGGTCGCAGAAAGTGAATAGCCAGTTAAAATAGCGCTATCAAAGCCTTGGGCCTGGGCAATTTTAGCTGATAATGGATCGAAAACGCCTGGTAATGGAGTGCACTCATCAGTAGATACCAGCTTCATAATTTGTTTAGTTATATTTTCCATATAAAATAATTAACTTCCATATGCATTCAATGCTCAAATAATATATCAATTGAACTGCTGATTAGATAAGTTCAACACTTTCTCAATCAATAGTGGTTTTTTTTGCGCATCAATCAGTCCAGCGATTACACTTGCCTGCAAAACTGTCTCATTTTTTTCGTTGAAGATTTCTTGAATAAACTTAACTTTAAATTTTGATTCAGGAATCATTTCACAGCTAACTTTAAAATTTTGCCCTGAAGAAAGTGTTTTTTTGTAAAGCTGCTCAGCTTTCATCGCCACAAGGTATAAGCCTTGCTCTGTTAAGCTATTAAAAGATAGACCGATGCTATCCAAGTACTCATGGCGAGCATGCTCCAAATAATTTAAATATACAGCGTTGTTTACTATCCCCTGCATATCACATTCATAATCTCTGACTTTCAAGTTTATTGAAAATTTGCTTTCCATACTTCACCAAGTTAGTTGCCACCCGAATTTAAAGGGCCGCTTGTTTTATCATTTTGGATTGTAAATCTAAATTAATTTCTATTAAATTGATACTCCCAATAAATAGGGAGTAGTACAGATGGAGTTATCTAACATTGCAAGCGTGCGGTTTAAAGAGCAGATCAATGCCTCCTGCCTCAAGATGCAACAGTTCTGTGGGATTGAATATTTTGTCATATACCTAATCTTTAAAAACAAAGAGGTATTTGTCTTATCAAATATCTATTCACACCTAAGCGATTACTACGAGCATCAATATTTCACTCACGATCATAGTACTTCATACGATACTTTTAATGATGGGTTCTATCTTTGCGAAAACCACCAAGGAATATCGAGCCAATATAATGAAGTTTTGACTGAAAAGCATGGAATTCACCGTGCATACTATCAAATGTTTCAAACAGAGGCCTTCGATATTGTTCTAGGCGCTGCAAACAGCCTGCCAAGCCAAAATTTGAATGCCATATATACAGACACTCACCATGACTTTAATACATTCATGGTGAGCTTTATAGAAAAGAATATATCTTTATTCAAAACTCAAAACGCTGAGCTTAAACATTCAGCTTTATTATCTGAGAAATCATTAAATAAGCTATTTTTCACAAAAACGGACCAACCACATTTAGCCCCTAGAGAATCTACCTGCCTGCAATTAACAGCAAAAGGTTTAACTTCTGAAAAAATAGCTACGCTTCTCAAAATTAGTAAATACACGGTGGATCAATACAAGAAGAACATTTTATGCAAATTAAATGCTGTCAATATGCCAAACGCCATATATATTTCGATGAACTCAGGGATGTTAGATCAAAAAAACTTTCTTGATATTTCAAACATATCGTTAGATAATTTTAGAAACCTTTCTAAGAGTTAATTTCAAACCCAACCAATTGGCCCTGATGAACTAATCGACTGCAATTCTTTCATTGGCTCAAATGAACCAAAAACTTGCTCTGATCTCCATTCAATTTCTTCACTCATAACATTCGGAGCACTTAAGCCCTGAACTGAGGTACTAATAGGTTGGGAAAACTCATCTTTATTTAAATATGCTCTTAAAACCAATCCCATCAAGTTATTGGAAATAAAACCCAAACCTAGTTTTCTGTATATTCCATTAGGATCGTCTCCTACTAACACGTCAGAAAATGGAGAAACAGGAATATCTGATGGTTGACCAGTAAAGTTTCTTAATTCTTCACCATTATGGGTTATTACTAATGCTGAAGTAATAACTGATTCTGTATCATCATTGTAGGTACTGGATTGAAAAGGTATAAAACTTGATGGATAGTGGGTACCACTCTCGGTGATCGTTCTAATTTGAGTTTCTGTATGACTCCGGATCTCCTCTAGGTGAGACTCTCTTACCACGATATCATTTACAAAAATTTTAGTGCTTTCTGCAATCTTAGTCTGCTGGGTGATAGTTGAGATTAAATTTAACGAGCGATTATAAGGTGAAGGCTGTTGCTTACAAACTCCACCAACAAGTTGATAACTAACATCAGTAACATTTTGGCCCCCGCCCCCTGATATCGATACATCCTTCTTATTTAGTGATTTTGTTGTATTTCGTACAGCAACTCTGTATTCATCATCATTTTTATCAAATAGGACCCGAACAATATTAGTATTCACTACTTCAGGGCCATTCCAATCATATGTTTTATGAACAACGCTCTCTGTATTAAAAAAATAGCCCCCTTGTGAAGTGGTATCAGCAGGGGTTAAGCCATGTGCCCAGTTTTCATGGAGATCGACAATCCGTCCTTCACAATTTGGTGAGATAGGAATATCGCCAGTTTGCTGTAAATCATAGCTTACATGATTAACTCTGAGTGGTACCTCTTGCCTTTGAATATTATTAACTTCCCTTTTTTGAATATCGTCAAAGCTTAAATAGCGCTCCAAGGTTGCAGATATACCCTCTCCCAATCGGTTCATATCTTCAGTCATCAAGCCACAACCAGAAATTTTTAGCTTCCATACTTCATAAAGGCCCCACTGACTTTGAAATTGGCCATCTTTAGGAAAATCTATGACATTATTAATACCAGGGTTGCCAGAGGCGCTAGCATACAGGTGAACCAATACCTCACTCCCTCTGCTATTGCGCTCTAAGGTAAATCTATTCTTATGGAGAAAGGCACCATTAACGGTTGCTTTTTGAGAGACCAATTGAGAAAGCTGTGAAATAGGATGCTCTTTAGCAATCCGACCGAAAGGCTGGAATACCTCACACCACATACTCGCAGTTTGAAAATTTGTCAAGGATAAACCAAAGCGTAAATGCCATGGAACTTTATTGTCATCTATGTAAATAATCCACTGATAGAGTTGGTCATTCAAGTTGACGTGACCTAACCGGTTATCGGTTACTAAGGCATAATTGCGCCATTCAAAACCATGCTCTTGATCGAAGATTTGTTGCTCTAAAGAACGATTTATAGATGGAATATTTGGCACTGCTACCAACTGGGTATCACCATTAATTATGCCGGGATATGGTATTTCTGTGCCTCTTGGGAGGCTGAAGGTGCCTTTGACTACAATTTGATGAAAAGGAAAACCAAACTCACTAACTTTATTTAATATAAATTCCATGCTTGTAATAGTCAGTGATCTTTATCCTCCTTATGATTTTACTATCTTCAATTTCTTTATTCACTTCCGAGGAACTATAGCCATCATAATAAAAATCTTCTTTTGACACCAAATATATTTCTAAGGTCACAACCAAATCACGGCCGAAGTCAAAAGTTTCTATCAACTCAATGATCTTTGCTGTTCTATCAAAATTAAAATCGATTTCTTCTTCCCAAATATGTACTTGAAGGTTCATGCCTTCTTTAAGGTCAATTCTTTTACGAGTATTAAATTGGATTAATTCACTTGCATTTTGAAACCTTGGTTTTAAATTTTCAGACCAAGTTTCATTATCATTGTCAAGGCTGATAATTATCCTTCCATAATAATCATCCCAATTTTTTCCAATTTGAGATCTATTTAGCTTATGAGAGTATTTTATGTTGTAGATACGAATAGCAGCCATATAGGGATAGTTTGCATAAAATTGTTGTAAACAAAGAAATTCATAGGGCACTTTGTCATCCCCAAGATTAACTTGGTTTAAACTGATATCAATTAAATCCTCACGAATGCGACTTACTTCTCTAGAAAGAGAATCATAAAATGAACGTAAACCTAAAATAGAACGGACATAAGGCATAATTGTGATAATTGTTGCAATAAAACATGTCAGAAGCAAAACCTGCTCAAATTTAATTGGCTTTACCATATCCAAATAGAAAGAGAAAAAATAACCCCCTAAAGAGACGCCAATAAATGTAAATATGAAATTTCTTGTTAATGCACTCGTGTTCAACATTTGCTCCTAGTATTATGCTGTAAAACCACTCTACATTATAGGAGAAGTGTGGTAGCTACATTAAATCAAGATTATAATACTCGTCACAGTTTCGCGGCGCAACATTATTTGATAACCAACCATATTTTGGCAGCCAACTAGTATAGATCTAGCTTAGAAAACTCAATTACAACCTCTTCCCCATCTCTATCTTCAAACACGGCCTTTTTAATAGCTTGTTTTTCCATCACAAATAGCCCATCACTGCTTGTCATCATCTCTGGCTCATAATATTCACGCTGGTCTCCTAACTCCTTCAACGGGGATGCAATACCTGATGAAAGGTTATCTTGCCTTTTCTCTCCAATACCACGACCTGGCGCAATAGGCTCAACCTGAATGTCTGAAAGACTAGCTTGTTTGCCCTGCTGCACTTTGACTATTCGATTTATATCTTGGACAAAACGAGCATTAGTATTCTTCATTAGGGTATCTCTATCTCAATAATACTATTAGTCATCAAGCTTAACGAGTTGTCTAACCCAACTTTGCCCTGCTTATCTTCTACCTGAATATAAATTGGGATCACATTAGTAGTGCCAGACAGAATAGTCGCAGGTAACGCCAAAGCTTCACCTGATGTGGCATTAATTAAATCATTTGGATCTAATGCCAACTTAACACTAGAAGCCTCTTGCCCCTCTCCAGGATGATTATCTATAACAGACACTATGATTGGATCTCCTCCAGGATTGACCTCAGATTCAAATTTTCGATTCATTGCCCTAGCTCCAATATAGACAACCCTTATTTGAGGACCACTTGAACCATCTATTGCTTGCTCAAAACTAAGGGGAGCACTAATCAAATTGGTTAAATTAGCATCTAGATAAAACCCTAGTGAAATCGTCATAAGTTCATCCTATGCTGATAATAGTAAAAGTTCATTTGGCACATCAATGTGATACCGAGTACTCGCATGGTAGATACCAGGGATCTGCTCTTTCTCAATAGCTGGCGTGGGAACAATAAATCTCTCTTGATAAGGTTGAGCCCCTACTTCAGGATGCTCATTACCAATATAACCATCCCAATTCTCGTCATAGAGGGGAGAGTTTAGCTTGCCACCTAAATGTGATGGCAAAATAGTGCGAATAATCAAATCTCCATTAACAGGGTTACTAATTTTGTCTGGAGCTACCAGAGCTTGTGCGACCCTAGGCTCATCATTATCCGTACGAGATATCGAAAAAGTAACACTTGTTTCACATTTGCCAAGATTGAAATCACATTCATGAATGATATGTCTAACTTTACCCTGCGCGGTTACGTTAGCCGTATCCAGCCGAATTGTGTGATCACGCTCAATAAAAGGAGACATCGAGGCTTTAAAACTTACTAAATTATTTCTATGCGATTTTTGGATTGATGTTTTTGCTTGATTTAGTTTTGTAATGATAGCCAAGTTCAATTCATTTCTAGCATCTGCGTCAAAAACATAATCACCGGCTTCATCCAAGGTGCTGCCATCAAGGGGGGGCTCATATCTTTCTGTCTGGGTAAACTTATCAATATTCACTTGAGAACTATAGGTCAAGCTGTCTCTCATTGGTATTTCTCCAAACTGCTTAATAGAGTTTTTGGACTCTACTATTAACTCCAGTTGCTCTGTGATTGATTGAACATAACGCTTTGACAACCTAAAATACGCGTCCCGCACTAAATGCTTGCGCAGCTCTTCACTAATAAGGTAACCAAAAACCACACCTCCACAGGATACCCAACCAGAGCCTCGCTGGTGAACATAGTGGATGTCATCTTGCAAATGCCACCCTGTCCCTTCTACTGCCTGACTAATCATATCGACATTAGGTAGAGTTGAATTCCTGTGGCTTTGTCCACAGAAACTATAAGGATATTGATATTCATATATGATTTCACGTTGCTTGAGTCTTGGAAATCGATATTGAGCAGACAAATTCATTATATTATGAATTTCTCTTCTGTTAGCCAATTGAACTTCTATGCTTTGGTAAAAAATATTATCTTCATTAAACACCAAATCAGGAACTTGCTTTGCTCTCCAAGGGGTCACTTTCAATTCATGATATCGGTCTAGCTCCAAACTTGAGGGTACACTTGATAATAAATCTTGAGCGTACTGCCAATTATCATCTGTCGTATCAGAAACAAGGGGACTCCAATACCCATTAAGTAACTCGCTTATATCATCAGTACTTAAAGAGCTAACCTTCTCCTGCAATTGATCTGTGCAAATAAATTTAGTCAACCTTGACGTTGGATCATACACAGGCTCATCTATCACACCTTGAAAAATAATCCATTCGCTTGGATACTTCTGCTCAGCTTTAAATGCCTGAAAATAAATTAACACCTGCTTCCCAAGCCATTTAGTTACTGAAATCTGTCCTGAAAACGGCACCAATGTAAATTCAGCAATTTTGGCTGCACCTTCTTCAGCTTCCACCCTTAAACTGTCAGTTAAGTTGGAGGAAACATCTATACCATCAATAATTAATCTAATTTTCCATTGAAGTGATTGCTGGTTCAAATTAGATAGCTCAACGCTATGAATAGATAAAGGCAGCTCTAAAGAAGATGTTGCATAGCGATTGACATGAATCGGTAGGCTTATTTGACCAGCCGGGTGATGCACTTCAATAGATAAAGGTAAGGCAATGATTGCTCTATTGAATGAGACTATTTTTAGAGGAAGGTGCATTTGGGCTACTTGGGTGGGCGAAGAGACTTTAACCTGCAATTCTAGGAGAAGTTTGCCAACATTTTCGCTTGTGCCATTTATAGGAGCTGAGTTAATAGCAAAGCTATTTATCATTAATAGCTACCGAGCACTTTCCCATACCATTGGTTACCACCATCAAGGGTAAATAACAGGATTTCAACTATCACATCCCCTGTTGAGAAAGTAGGACCACTGCCCCCATCCCATTTCACATTCGTGCCATCACCGATTTGCACTGTAATTGCCGACCCTTGAGTATTTTGACCAAATAAAATGAACGAATGCTTTTTATTCAGTTCTAAAGCAGAAGGCAAGTTGATTATTTTAATACCAGGGCCTCCCATATTCACAGTATAAATAGGATTAGTTATACTTAGTTCGACTGTGCCAGGCCCTTCTATATTATCAATAACATGAGTAGATGAGAAAAATGAATTTGTGCTTCCTGTACTACTACCACTGCCTAATAATTGCCAATCTGATTGGTTCGTGCCAGCCGCTTTGTAGAATTTCTTTGTATTTAGATCAAAATATTCTTGACCTATGTATTTTGGCGTTTGATTAGGTTCACTTGTACTTATGAGTATATGTTGGGGCATATTTCACCTTATTACGCTGTTCATAATTCTAGAATTTTTATTTGCTATTATTTAAATGTTCTTTCAAATTAGAGGCATCAATGGCTGGACCTATACCTACAGATGAAGAAATGTATAAATTCCAAGACAAACTGGAACAATTAGGCCCCGATGAAACCCAAAGAAGGATAAATCAGAAAATATATGGGACAGATAGCTGGAAGATAGACGAGAGCAACCGGTTCATATTAAAAAAAAATAATGAAAAAGATGAAATGTATAAAAGTGCAATACTGTCTCTTCAAAAACAACGAAACACAGTTGCTTGGCTTGCCTTTTCAATTTCTATTGTTGCCTTAATATTACCTCTGTTGATTAAATATTGTTGCACTTCATAAATATAAAATATTACCTTCGGGTGAAACTAGAACATCTCCTTCAATTGTTAAAGCTGCATCCAACAGGGTGCTAAAGGTGTTTAGAGATTTGGCTGTTACCCTTACCTCAGCTTTGGTTCCTTTCCCCCATGATTTCCTCAAAGATTGTTCCTGGGCACGACTTACCAACAAACGATTATTAATTATATTTTCAACATATATAATCTCAATATTCATGCCATCATCCAATGTCAGAATATAGTAGTCTCCCTGTTGGAAATCAGATCTTAAACGATTTGTAGAATCAGTATCAACTGCAATAGCTGTGTCTGAGGGGCTTAAGGGTTCTATTAGAATAGTAGACCAATTATTAATAAACTTCTGCACTAAACCTCCTCACAAGTTAAAGTCCAACTAAATTCAGCACCAGACATATTCCCTTGTATCTGTGGTGGCTCAGCAAAGACTAAAAGCTCAGGATAATAATGTACTTGGTATGATGTAGCTCCCTGAATAATATCTAAGGTAACAATATCTGTATTTAGAATAATTATTGTTTCCACTAAATCACAAGCAACTAATGCATATCCTCTGGGCTCAAAGCCGTAATCACCTCTTCTTGCTGATGGAATTGTGAATTCATTTACTGTGCTAGAAATAGCTCTAGGCGCTGCACACTTTAGAGTTTGTGGTTCTGAGTAATTCAGCCCATCTAAACCAACGGGTAACCAACCTTGTCCAGATAAGACAGTTCGAATCTTATTGAAATGCGTCTGTTTAATAGCTCTGCCAGATTGCATGCGTTTGGTAATAGTACCACCAATCATTTCATAGGATTGAATGAAATCTAATCGACCTAATATTGGTATTTTAAGATCGTTTAATTCAAAGTTCATAGTTTTATAATTATATTAGTATCCTGTACAATAAGTGAAATTTCTATCACAGAAGAGTATTAAAATGCTATGTGCCTATTGTTCTAGCGAAAATGCAAATACCAAGGACCATGTCCCACCAAAACTGATATTTCCGAAGTCTATTCGGCCAACATTACAAAACAACTTGATCAAAGTGCCGTGTTGCTTCAAATGCAATAACCATTTTGGAAAACTATTAGATCCTTACTTCAAAATTTTACTAGGATTTAGGATCGGTGCAGATCCAGAATCTTCAGATATAGTAATGAAAGAATACTTTAATGAGATGATGCAAGTATTAAATAACGGACAGCAAAAACTCAAGCAAAAGTTGAGTTCTCAGGTATCACATGTTAACCCAAATGTTTCTCTGATTATGCTTACAAAAGAAAATAGATTAGTCATGAAAGAAATGGGAGAACGCATAGTTAAGGGCCTTTATTCCGCAATCTTTCGGAAACCTATAAACACAGCAAAAGAGTTGCATATGAAAATTTTTGATGAAATGAAATATAACCCTAATATTTTTCACCACTTACAAATTGTGCCTGATACGCAAAATATCGATAATCGAGTGTTTTATGCTGAATACGCTCTAATTAAAGATGTCCCTAATAGCATCGCTTCTATTTGGCGACTTACTTTTTTTAATAGACATCAAATACACGGATTAGTTTATGATGAACCATTCTTTGATAGAGCTCGCGAAAAGAACCCGGAGCTATTAAAACAGTTAGAGAGCTAATACTTTTAAATCCGTCTGCCACTCTTCAAGGCCTCACGGGCAACCGCTTTGGTTAAAGCTTGAACAACATCAACATTTTGAGTTTGAATGGCAAAATTATTTGAGCCTAAATTTAATGTAAGGGATGCAGTCTGGCTACTTGATGGGGAGCTCTGTGACAATGCCGGTACCCTTGGAGGGACAGGTCCACCTGTCGCGAATTTTGGTAATTGCATATGATTTATTTTGTTTAATAGGTTTACACCATAGCGTTTTACTGCTGATGCTCTAACAACAAACTCACCGGTAGAGAGCCTAGCAAGAATTGAATCGCTCATCGAGGTGCCTGGCCCTGACAATAAGCCTCCTCTAGCTCTCTTTTGTGGTTTTATAATGCTATCAGCCCTACTGTCTATGCTTTGACCTTCGGGTACTACAACAGCTGGGATTAAAATTGGATTATTTTTTAATTGGGCTTGTATTTGATTGCGCATTTCTTCAGCTGATTGAAGTGCACTATCGACATCAAAGTCTATTGATAAACGATGTAACCCTTCAGCATCTGCCTTAATTTGAGTTATATTGTCTCTAACGAGAGCAATATTTTTTTCCTGAGCCTGGATTTCGGATTGAACAATACCTTCTGCAATCTTAGCGGTGGCTTTAGCTTGCTCAGTTAAATATGACTTAGTTACGTTTCCTGTTTTTGAGAGAGATTGGATAATGCTTTTTGCACTATTGATTGCTTGATATGCCTGGTCAATATCACCATTATTAAGCGCTGCTTTTGCTGCAGTCTGCGCTGCAGTTATATCTAACACCGTTAAATCTTCTGCTGCCTTGCGCTTAGGCTGATTTATCTCCTGAATCAGTTGCTGAAACTCTTTAGCAATATTCAGACGCTTATCTTGAAGAGACTTTAACTGATTGTTGGCTTGATCATAAGCAGACAGTTGCTCTTTCAACTTGGCTTTGAGTTGAAACGTTTCTTCTTGTTTAATACTATCTAACTGTTGGGCATGATTACTTGCGAGGCTGTCTCGCTGAGTTAAAATACTATCGACTTCGGAGATCTGATTCAATAGTATACGATTTTCTCTTGCAGCTTCAAAGGCTGTGTCGCTTTGATAATCTTTTCTTGATTCTAAGCTTAAACGAGCATTCCAATATTGCTGCGCACCTAGTAGGCGCTCTTTATATGAAATTTGCTCAGCCTTGGAAAGGTTTTTAAACTGGTCAATATTTAACTTAATAAAGTTAGCGAACTTCTGATTAGCCTTAATGATAGTTTTTTGAGATTGAAGGTAATTGCTGACGCTTTCCTTAAAGTCCAAATGTTGTTTAAACAATGATAGGGCTTCAACAGCAACCCCGACCGCTAAACCTATTCCAATCCCTTTCAAAGCTTTGCTCATAAGAACCATGCTAGCGCTAAACTTAGCAGCAGCGCCTGCTGTTATTGCGAAGGATTTTGACATGCTTATCAGCCCCTTAGAAAAGCTGACTAACTTGATGCCAATTACTACTTTTCCAATGAAAACCAGAGCATCTTTAATCCCTGATAAGCTAGAAATTAATTCTTTCATAGCCGGTATGGATGAAACGATTCCTTGTGTAAAGTTAATAACGCTGGGTGCAAGTTGAATGAAGGCAGTAATCAATTGAGCCTTAATAATTCGAGTAAGAATATCTATTTGATCAACAGCCTTTTCAGAGTTGCGCAGTAACTCTTCATCAATGACCAGCCCAAGAGCTTTAGCTTGGTCTCTATACTCTTTAATCCCCTTCGCTCCAGTATTGAGCAACAAACTTAAAGCAACCCCTTCTCGTCCAAATAGGGCGGCTGTTACCGCAGCCTTTTCAGCCTGGGACTCCATACCTTGAAGAGCGTTGGCAACCTCATTTAATACAGACTCAGATGTACGTAATGAACCATCAGCCTCTGTGACAGATATACCCAATCGTTTATATGTAGAAGCTGCAGCCCCCATACCAGCGGAAGCCTCACCAATGCGCTTTGTAAATCGTTCAAGTGAAGTATCAAGCTTTAATGTCGCGACTCCGGTCTGAGAAGCAGCAAAGCGTAACTCTTGAAGAGCATCAGTAGTAAAGCCAATACGATCAGCAGTTTTTGCTAGGTTATCAGCAGTATCAAGCATCTTCTTTGCTAAGAACCCAACACCAGCAGCTGCACCTGCCATTACTGTTAATTGCTTGGCTGCTTGCCTAATATGTGAGCTAAATTTCTTAGCACTTTCTCCAATATTATTGAAATTTCCTTTTATTTGTTTAGACTGGGCGCTTGAGGTACTACCCATCTGCTTAAAGCGAGAAGAAAACTCCTGCTCTGCTTGGCGAATGGAATTAGAAAAAGCTGAAGTATCAGCCTTAAGATTAAGTACAACTGATGATTGAGTCATTTTTTAAAGAACATGTATCCGTTCAATTTTACTAATTGATTTTAATAAACTGAAACAACATTTTGCATAGTTAACTGAATTCCTAATGCCGGAGATTATATAAATGCTAATATGGGGAAAATCAACCATGAAGCTTAAGAGACACTATTGCGTTGAGGAAGAATGTGATTATTGCAAGCATAGCGAATTAGCTTTACACGGGGTACAAGAATATGGTCATATTTGGTTCATACCAATCTATCCCTGGAAAAAGCATTTCATGCTAACTTGTCCCGAATGTTCAAATACAATATCTTTTCAAAACATAGAAAAAGCAATTCCAACCTTCAAAAAAGACTATCCATTTAAAACTCCAATGCTCTCATGGCTTGGACTTATAATTGTTGGTTTAGTTATTTTTAGATATAGTGTTATTTTGAATTTAACAGGATATTAAAAATATCCCAAGCATAATCCCACACATGGACGTGGCCACGCTCAACCAATAACAAGCAGTTTTGCTCTAATTTTTTTAAGCTCTGCTTAATGCTGGTCCTAACACCCTCTTCCTCATGCCGAAAAAATCCGGATTCAACGCCTTACACCTAGCAATAACTAAGCGAAGTTGAGATGGAGTAAGCTCTTTGATTAAATCACTAGATAAATCAGTCATGCGTAAAACATCACTGATCCCTATATCATCAAAGAATGCTTGATCTATCACAAACTCAATTGTATCAGAGTTATTATTAGTCTCTTCTCTTTGCACCAAATCCATCATCCAGTGACGAACTTCAGCAACAGTAAGCTCTTTAACAGCGATTTGAATACCATTGATGTTAATATTGTCTTCTTTACGCATAGATTATTGCTCCATTTCAACTTTAAAATACTTACTTAAGCCACTGCCTACAATAGAATTATCAGAAAGAGCTGTACCGGACATCTCAATACTAGCAAAATCATCTCCTATAAATGACAAAGTAGCTGCTGGAGTAAATTTGACTCTATGGACTTCTAAGACAACTTTCTTGCCAGATTGCGCTTCATTTAGACCATCAAACACAAATTGATATTCATCTCCAGAATTCATCAAGGCATGAATAATATTAATCGCACCATAATCGTAATCAACTGTGACTTCAGTATTATCGGCAATACCACCAGAGTCTGTTGGAATAATCCCAGCATTAACTACTTCGTAATCAATATCCTGCTGATAAGTCGTACCGGAAAGTGAATCTGTCACCACAACGTTACTGACATGACTACGGACTAATTTTAAAAGGTGATTTTTATATAATGTATGAGCTTCGGCCACGATGTTACCAGCAGAAGTACTTGATGACTCACCAAACATCGCCATACTTAAGTTTTCAACTGAATAATCATATAAGTTTAAGCCTAATTCAACTTTATCGATTCGGGATACTGAATTAGCAACTCCGCCTCCAGCTTGAGTAAAATCTTTTAACTCCTTTGTCTCTTCTGTGAAAGACAACTCTACTTTCTCACAATTACCAACAAATCTTAGTTTGCTTGTGCCATGTTTGGCTAAATAAACTTTACCTTTACCAATATAACTATATTCGCCCATAATGCTCCTTAATGAATATTTTCTATATAATGAATGTTAAAGTTCAAAGTCACGCTTATTAAACATGAGCCTTCGTCGGGCAAATTGATCTCATAACCTAAATAAAATAGAGGTTGTATATTTGATGCAAGCAAAGCTCTCTTGATGTCAGAAATCAAGAAAAACAAACTTGAATCAAGCTCTTCTTCAGTAAAGACCTCAATTTTCAAATTAATTTCTTGCTTATAACTACATCCCTTGTGCTCTACTGGAGATTCTTCGAGGAGATAATATGAAACACATGGCAATTTTGAGTCTCTCACATCAAACCACTGGCGCATAAAATATACTTGGCTACCAACGTCTGTGTAATAATTGTTATTGATAGTAATTTGCTCAAGAGCCTGCTTTATATACTCTAGAACAGAGATGACCTTAGGATTGGATAAGTTTGACATTCAAAAGAGTCATATGTTCATCTTCAGCATCAATAGATAGTATTTGATACTGTTTGCTACCTATCATTACTTTATCTTTTGGCTTAGGACTAGGAACTTCAAATTGAAGCACAGATATTTGAGTAATCTTTTCAGCTGCATGCGAATCATAACTTGACATTTCATCACGCCATCCTTTATCTATAAAAACCCGACATGTAATGCTACTACCTGTCTGATTCTCATAAACCCCTATAGTGCCTAAACTAAACAAAGTATTTAATGCTTGAAGCTCGGCATTTTTCCAAATGTTGCTAAGTGATGATGGAATAGGGATAGGATCTGGTATTGGCTCAGGATTCGGCTCAGGTTCAGGCTCAGGCTCAGGCTCAGGAACCGTATTACCATTGATGAGCTGATTAATAAATAGATCAGACGTATCATGACCTATTCCGCACTCAAACAACTTGCCTTCAAATGGGTGCCGCTCCCCATAGCGAACATACTCACGTTGCCCAGCCCATAACCCAAACATAGAGCCAGGACGCATCGCTCTGGGCATAACGATGCTGTTAACCTGCTGACCATTAATCCATAAATCTAATGTCTTATTTAAGCAACGGCCAATAATGAAATATCTTTGTCCTGTAATGAGGCCGGTTTGAGCAACTTCTGATACTCCTTGCTCACCAACTCTAAGAGATATCGCCCCACTTGCTGCATCCCAACTTAGTTGAGCATTACACCAAAAGTCTTCTGGATCCCTACCTAGATGACCATATATATGCTGTAGACCCATCTTAGAGCCAGGGATAATATCAGCCCACAGTACAAAGCTTGGATGATAAAATAATGGGTTTTTACCAAAGTCTAAATGAGCATCAACCCCATTAAAGCCTATAGCTCTTCCAAGCTCTGTCGCTTCGAAAGTAGTATTTGATTGGATTACTGGTTTCTGTTGTCCACTATCCCAAAGCTTAGCATCACTACTTAAGGTGCTTGTGCGTGATATTATCCCACTAGTAGTCAAAGTTAAATAACTTGGATGCTCATGAAAGCATCAATTTGATGAGGAATTACTAATGGAGCCGATTGAAGCATAACAAATCGAACGGAAGGATCTTCTTGTGTCCAGGACTTAGGAAAATATTGAACTGCCGCAGTAGCATCCAAATCATGAATGGCTCCATAGTGCCTAGCGGTGCGAGCATTTGTAGCTCCAAGAAGCACTCTATCATCTGGAATCATGGGTTGCTCAATACCAGCATCATCCAAATACCACTCGTTATAACTATAGATATCAATGTCATCAATGCTACCCCAATACTTTGCACCATTAGGGAGGCTCTGAGGATCAATTTGACCTAGCTGAATCCGACGGTTATTTAAGAGGTTTTGTACCTTTTCATGTTCAAGTAATGCATTCAGGGCTTCTTTACCTAGTACTGCAACTCTTGGCACTAATCCAGAATCTTGAACAACCTTCTCTTGCCAATCCCTTAAGTCACGAATAGGATCACTATCAGGATCAGACCAAGCATCTGTACCAGTTAATACTGCTTTATGATCTGGACGCATCTGAAAGTTAATGACTTGATTTACCCCATCCCCTTGAACATGGATTTGACCATTAATTAAGGCTTGGGCTGCCATCCATTCTTCACGCCGGGTTACCATCTCTTGAAGTTCAGCTAAATCTTCACCAACTTTTTGTGCAGTCTTTTGCTGGGGACTTAAATCATTTTGATAAATGGTATGGCCAGGTGCTCGCTTAAGTAAATCCATAGGTGACGTTACGTTTGTTGCATTAATGTAAGGGTGCTTAAAGGTGTCAGTATGAAATCCCTCCTCGACAACTACCTTGCCTTCATGCATAGGAGCCACGAATGGGGCAAGTTTGCGTTTGCCCTTAATTATATCTATATCAACTGTTTCAGTATCTGATTGTCGAATAGTGGGGAAAAAAGTATCTAAAAGAAATGTTTTGGGTGCATAACTTTGCTCAAGGGCCTTTAACATAGTTCTTGTTTCAAATAAGTTGATCATTCAGGAGTTCCTATTGAGGTTCAGTAATATAGATATTTAAGAGTCGAAGATTATGTTTTTCTGATTCTGAAGTTAACCCAGCTCCAAATACAAGAGCTTGGTAATTGAACTGCCCTGACAGGTAACAAACTGATTCAGTCTCACCATTGGTCGAATCTATGCTTGCAGCTAATATTGCAACTGGATTTTCAGACCCATCCGTTGCAGAACTTTCACTTAATAGATACTTGCCACTTACCTCTTCACGACCCAGTACAGCCCCTCTAGTTAAATTTTGGCCAGTAGCGATAATGATACCTTCAGTCACAATGGGATAATCACCCGCTATTAAATTATCTGAAATACTAGTTCCTAAAGATTTATATTCTGGCATTTTGCATACCTCCCAAACCTTGAACCATAGCCTGGATCAAGCTTTGACTCTCATCTTGCTTTTCAGGCAACGCATTTCTAATATCTGCTGTACTGGCGGCCATCTTATCAAACAAAACAGTTCGAGCCTCTTCTACAGATGCCCCCTCCTCAATTAATCCTTCGCCACATTCAGGCATCTTTGCTTGTTTACAAAGCTGCATGATAGTTTTCACTCTATCTCGCTCTGCGGAAAGTACTTGAGAAGGCTCAGGCATCTCAATGCCCACTTCAATTGTTTCTTCACTCATCATGTGCTCCTCTAGGAATTTATACGGGGATTGAATTTTATCAATCAGCTGCATGTCTAACGCTTGTTCAGCTGAGAAGGTTCTAGCTTCGGTTTCTTGGAAGATTGTTTGATTAGATTGTCGATTACGGGCTAATGTTTGGAGTAACAGCTCATAAATATGATTGACTTGGTTTTGAATCTCAGTTTTTGCCTTATCGGTTAAAGGCTGATGGGGACTAAAATTAACTTTATGATCACCTGCATATATTTCTGTAAACTCAAGCCCAACTTTCTTTTCTGCTTCTGATTGATCAAGATGAGCCACAATCACACCAACGCTACCAACCCCTCCAGTTTTGGGGGCAATTAGTTGATTGGCACTAGACGCAATGAGATAGGCCGCTCAATAAGCATGCGCATTAACACGAGCTGTGATTGGCTTTTGATTTCGTGATTCGACTATAAAATCTACCAAATCAAATAGACCGCTAACTTCACCACCACCGCTGTCAATATCTAAAACAATATGATCAACCTGAGTATCATCTAATGCAGACTGAATTTGACATCTAATAGTCTCATAGCTTGTCCCATATCCATTAAACCTATGTAGCAATAAGCCCTCAATTGGGATCATTGCTAGATTTCCCAAGGATGTGTGTTTTAAAGTTGGCTGGAAGTCAAAGCTAAAGGATTGATTTAACTGCTGAGCAGTCGCCAGCATTGGTTTATTCATCAGGTTCATTACTGGGATCCATCTTGATATTTAAATTCTGTTCACGAAATTTGTCTTGGGCAATTTTACGATCAACCTCTTCAGCATCTAGACCATATTTAGCGATGATATCTTGACGAGCTTTAAGATTATTTTGCATCGCAAGAATTTCAGCTTGAACATCTTTAAGTGGATCAACCCAATCCCAACCTGGGGGCTGCCACTCAATGCGATGGTATTTACTTGGGTTATCAAAATAGTCAGGAATATCTAAGGCACCACTAAGAACCGCCAAATTTAACCACTTTGTGGCAATTGGCTGGCAAAGTTGTTGCACAATCAAGTGATGTTGCAGGCACTTTATCTGTCTTCTAAATTCAATAAGACCAGCTCTAATAGAGCTATAGTTTACGCCTCTTAAATCACCCGTTAACTGCTCATAAGTGACCCCAATGCCTGCAGCTACAGCTCTAAGCTGTTGCTTCATCCACACCTCGTAACTACCACCCACATCACTTGGCTGTGAGAACTCAATGCTTTCACCTGGTGCTAGCCGTTTTAAAATGCCTGGCTCTAGTCCTAACTCATCAGTTCTCTCACCATGTGGGTTAAATTCACCAGGCTCAGTAATGAACCCTGCAAATAGTGCTGCAGTCTTCTTGCGAACTAACTCAGCATCTTCGTATTGATCTAGCTCTCTAAGCTTGAGTAGTACAGAGGAAATCCAAGGCACCCCTCTAATTTGTCCTGGCCTATCAAGCCTATAGATATGTAGAATATCTTGAGCGGGTATACGAATAGTGCCACCGTTGCTTAACTCTGCCTCACCTGGATGTGATTTATGTAAATGGTATGCAACTCGTTTGCCTCTGGCATTGAACTCAATTCCAAGCTGTAGCTTATTACCATTATCCAAGCTTCTATCAAATTCATCAGAAAGAAAATCTGGCTCTAAAATCTGAAGACTTAATGGAACAACAGCGTCCCCCACCAGCCTTCGTGGGACAACTCTTACTAAAGCTTCACCTGACTGCATAAGGGTTTGTGCCACCAGCATCTGGAGGCCATAAAAATTAGTCTGACCATCAAAATCGGCAGAGCTTGTCCACTCCAACCACTTTTGTTGAATGGCTTGCTTTGTTTCTACATCTTCAAGCAACCACCGAGGCGTAATTCCGCAGCCAATGAGATTAGATGAAAGTGATCTAAATCCATTTGCCACCCAGGGATTGTTGCGAACTAAATCCCTAGAGCGTGATCGTAAATGAGTTAAGGAGTCGCTTAATGCATTATTGGGTCCTGTGCTATTAAGTCCCCAATGGCCCAAACGTCGACCTGTTGTGGCTCCCTCGTAAGACTTTGCTTGCTGTTTTGAGGCACCAAATAATTTTTTTAAAATATTCATAATCCTTTGGAGGAAGATACCTTAACTAAATCTGAGCGGGAATGTCCTAAGTGACGCTTTATTTGAGAGCGCATCTTTTCTAAGTCACTAATTTGAGTTTGATTGAATGTGATGGTTTGGCTGCCTACAGCTGTGCTTCTGCTGATAGATACTACTTTGTCGCCGAGAGCCAGCTGAAGCAGGGCTTTTTCGATATTTTCTAGATCTTGTTTAGTATACACTTATAGAATTGAACTCAAATCTTGAAATAAAGGAAACATCTTATGAACACTGATCATTTTAAAAGCCTGTCGTTATATTTAAAAGAGCAATTTGCAAAACTAGATTATAGTGACTTTTACCCAGAGATTAAAAAAGATAAACTTCAATCTTTAGTTTCGAACTCTCCCTTTTGGCAAACCCTTAATCCAGAAGATAGTTTTCCAAATTGGATTTTTATTGCGACAAAATCCGCTAATCTACAACAATCAGGTTTAAAAATAGGCGTAAAATGGGGTAGACAGTCAGTAACGATAGCCACTTCAGTAGAAATACCAGGCTTTGATCCCAGCCGACATGAGGAAACTCAAATACTGCCTACAAATGAAATCGGCATAAATCATAAAGTTTTATTTAATGCTTTAGAAAAAGCACTTCTAGATTTAGAATTTTAAAGCAGTTTTGAGCTTTCAATATATCCAGGTCTCCTCTTTGATTTTTTATCCTTTAGCTTTATAGAATTTATTGTAAGGGGAGTCATATTGGGATTGATAATATATAAAGCAGCTAATGCATACACCCGACAATCCAACGCCTCATTTCGAGCACCTGATGGCTTAACATATGTGTGGTAAGGTCTACCCTGCTTATATCGCAGAACACGCTTTTCAACTGTCAACTGATGGAAGTATTCCACATTATAAATCTCTTTAACTGGGAAATGGCTATACCCAGGACCTGGCTCTGTTAGATTCAATCTAGAAAAAACAGTATCTTTAGCAGTCACTGTGTTAACAGAAAATAGATTCACCTTACCTAAATTCCGCTTTGTTGGTCTTGCAACTAATGGACCGCCAGGAGTTGAGCTACCTTTAATAGCAAATGCTTTATAAGGATGTTGACGACAATATCTATAGACTTCTTGGGTGTAATGACCACCAGTATCAATAGCTGTCCCTAATATGGATAGCTGATTACCAGTAGGATGCTTATACGTTTGTGCCAATACTTGAGTTAACTTCGACCAAAGCATTTCTCTACCTGGATCACCTCTCAGAATAATATAATCAATACTCCAAGACTCTTCTCCAGCACCCCAGGCCACAATTTCACATTCAAGCCTATCATCTTGAACATCCACACCCGCCGTTAATACTATTCCTTGCTCAGGTAAATCAGGACTATAGTGCTCACGACGAATATAAATATTGTTACCATCTACTTTCTCTCCCAACTCTTCCCAAGGCTCACCCATGGCCGCGTTGAAAAATACCTGCAAATCATTCTGTGCTTTCTTCTCAAGAAAATCTTCAACAACATCAGCCCAAGAGCGCCATGGGCTAATCAACTCATTAAGATGGAAGCCCGCATGACCTTCAAAGGGTTGCGCTGGTGTCCATTCTCCTTTAGCTAACATTTTGGCTTTATGTTTAGCTTGAATCTCAGCTTGGCAATTTTCACATTCATAGTATGCGGTTTGAGGTAGATGTTTACCTTCAGTGTTTTTATTCCATTTGATCTGTGCCCATTTAAGAGGTTGTTTTACTTGGCAGTATGGGCATGGCACACAATAGCGCCTCTGATCTGATGTTTCCCAAGATTTATCCACTCGACTTATATCTTTAATCGTTGGCGTGCTTGTTAATACTAGTTTTCGATCACTAAAGGTATTTGAGCGCTTCCACAACAAGTTAATAGGATCTCCCTCACTTGTAACTTCATATGCATCCACTTCATCACATAGAATGATTGGTGCAGAGCGACCACGTAACTCAGAGGTTGAATTAGAGCCCAGTATCATTAAATACCCACCAGGGTATTCTTTTCGTAGCGTAGTATTCGTTTTATCTCTTGATCTGGGTTTGGCTACTTTATTCTTTAATACTGGCGTTGCTGCAATCATTGGGGCCAATTTAAATGTTGACCAATCCTTAGCATCTTTTAAAGTGGGGTGCATGATAATAATTGATTTTGGCTGTTGGTGGATAAAATACCCGATGGCATTATTGAGCATTGAGGTTTTACCAACCTGAGCGCTACTCATAATGGTCACCCGCTTAACCCTATTATCTCCAATCGCATCCATAATACCCTTTTGATAAGGGGCCCTTGCAGTTCGCCAACGACCAGGCTCGGCATTATTCTCAGGTACATAACAATAGGCGTCTGCCCACTCAGATATTGTCAGTTTCGGAGGTGGGGCTAGGTATTTCTTCGCTTGGTTCAGTAATTTCTTCATGAAAATCAAGTTGGCTGAGCTCTAACAGAGCATCATCAATCTCGTTGAGTAACAGTTCACTGCATAAGCGCTCATCAGTTTCAGAAATAATTTGAGATATAGCCCTATCAGGGATAGTACGAAGTCTTTGTTTGATGGTGATGTACGCTAATGACAATCCTTGCTCAACATCTCCTCGCTCAATTATCTCGCCACGTTTCTTTTGTAAATCAATCTCAAGCAATCCAGCTTCTGCAGCAATTTTACGTCGCTTACCTTCTTCATAGTCAATATCTTCTGTGTCACCTTTAATAGATTCTATAGCTTGTCGTTCACGCCATTTAATAACTTTCGTAGTATCAAATATCCAGTTCACACCTTTGCTACCTTTCTCAACATAAGGCATTCCCTGGCGTACCCAGCTATCAACTGTTGATACATTCTTTCCTAAGATATGTGAGAGTGTCGTGCGATTAACTAAGTTTAATTTGGACATAGGAGATATTGATATTGGATCGCATTCTGGGCTCAGTTACTACTCATATTTTGCGCTTCTGTGGCCCGTATTATTATAACTTAAGAAGGACCCATAAATAATTACTTCTCAGAGCCTATTATTCTTTATATGGCAAATTATTTACGAATATCCCCTTTCTATATCCTAAGACCTTATGAGCTTTCTTAACTGAATGCTCCGCATCTAAAGTATATAATTTACTAATAAAATAGTTCTTTTGTTCCTCAAGGTATTGTTCAATTTTCTCGATTAATGAGGAAAAATGTTCTTTATAATTTGTAAGATAAGGAAAACTTACATATGATTTGGCTACAATCCTATCCTCAGACTTATCGTAATAAATATCAACAGTACTTTCTGTTGGGGCATTATGAGCATAACTTGAGTTTCTTAGGTGAATTAGATAATTATGCAATAGTTCTTCCTCTTCACTGATTTTAGAAGAAGACTTAAAGTTGCCTGTATTTACTTTTCCAATTTCATCATTTTTTCCAAAAATCCGCCCATACGATATTATTATTGTTGTTATTCCTGCTATAAAATCATCTTGCGTTAATTTCTCTAGGTTTTTATCTTTAATCTTATCCCAAACAAATTTTATTATCGAAACATCTCTCAAACAAAGCACGTGAAGTAATAACTCCTTTTCAAGCGGCTCTCTTTTGTAAGGGTCCAACTCTACTGTCTTTTTATTCATAATCTCATCATTTCTAATGTTCAGATATTATATAGTATACATGACTTCATTTGCTTGTAGAGGTAAATAACCTTAGTACTTCATTTTTAAAAAAGGAGTTCGCAAATATAAATGTTTGATGTCTCTGTTTAACTGCAACATCATGTATTATTGTTCCATACAATGGCTTAATCTTCAACCTAGCTCTACCCTCACGCTTAAACACAGTGTCTCTGCCACGCTTATCCAGCATAATAAAAGAATGCCTAATCAACTGTCGAGGTCTACTACGATACAACTTAAAGCTAACACCTTTTCTATTTTGTTTGGCTTTGTACTCAATCAATGGAATGAGTTTGTTCTTAACAACTAGACGGCCAATCAACCCTGTATTTTTATTAGCTTTCTGCAGGCTAATCATGTCTCTGATTGTTTTCTTCTTTAGATTAAGCTTTTCGCCAATAGCATTTGTCATTTGAGTGCGAGAACGTGTTAATGTTCGATTCAAGGCTTGCTGGGCTTTACGATTAACTTGAGTTTCAGTACTCTTCAAAGCTTTCTGGAATTGCTTAGCGCCTTTAAATTGAACACTAACGTTTGTCATTTAATTCTACCACCGAACTTCTCAGCAGTTCTCAATGTCCCCAGACCTAACATAGCTATTATGAGCTCAACAATAACTTCTAGCGGCAACTGTGGGCCATCGATACCATAAAGCCATTGCAACCAAGGATTAATAATATAGACATTGGCTAAGCCTAAACCACATATCCAGCCAATAAAGGGGCGCCATCCAGCCACAAATAATGACCTGTGTTGAGCCTCAATTTTATTAAGTGCAACTTGAAGCTCGGCTGGATGCTGCTTTAGCTTTTCAAGCACAGCCTTTGCATTAAGTTTTTCATCATCGCTGGTGAATAGTTTATCAAGTACTCCACCAATCGCCTCTATAGGCTCTACAGCAGTAGATGTAAATAGCTTTAAGATAGGATTCATAAATCAGTAACCCCAGATCCAGGGCCTTTGAACACCATGTTCTTTATTTAAATCATCAATATGAATAAATCGCTGTTGAAGTTGGTTTTTTTGATTAATGCCAATCCCATTGAAATCAAAGCATGGCGCATACCTTAGTAAATTAAAAGCCTGCTCACCAAACACTGCTATATCTATGGCACGACCTGTGGTGTGTGGGCCATTGGCTCCAGTCTTACTTACCTTCATATTATGTTGCGGACATCTATACGCTGAAGTTATGAGTAATGGGAAGTCTAAATACTCCCTAAGGGCAATGAGCTTTTTCATGAAGTTAGGATCCATATCAGCTTTGCCGCACCCACATCGACATTGAAGCTCATCTTCTGAAAAGTATTGCCAATCCATAGATTATCTAGATATTATCTTATCTAGTTTATTATTCAATTTATCAAAGCCTGCAGTCATCGCTGATTCAATTTTATCAACTTCATTATCTTGTTTTTCATCTCGATTCATTTGGTTAGATCTGCTGCGTAATTGAACTTCATAAAAAGCCTTTAGTTCAACTTCCAAAACAGCAACCCTCTTTTCAATTTGTGCTGCCCACCAGATAACTGAGATAGTAACGACACATGCCGTTAGCAAATTACTTAGATTTATTTTTCTATCAAATGCCCAGCCATTTTTTGGTTCGCTATTCATGACTGATCCCAGATTTTACTAGCGCCATCTTGAATAGCATGGACAGGAAGATAGACCAGCTGACAATAGCCTTCAAACTCATCAGAGAAAAACCATTCTCTAGAGGATTGTCTAAGAGCGCTGTCATCAGATTTAATGGAGTCTTCCCAAGCAGATAAAATGATAGCGTAGATTAAGTGTGCTTCTGGTAAGTCACTAATCCTTAGGTATGGAAACCAAGGGAAGTCAGGTAAGATTGAATCCAAAGAAATTAATTAAAATTAAGAGGAAGTGGTTGATACATAATTTTTCATTCTGTAGTTATCGTAGCGCATTTATTATACTTGCGCAAGCCTGCTCACAGCCTGGAAACCAAATGCTCAACCCCTATGTTTTCCCAATCAATTATAATTAATAAAACTTCACTATATTTCTGATCCCAACACTTTTTCCAGTTTGATATTTTAACTCCACAGGCCCTAGCATACTCAGCCTGCGTTCTTCTTCTTTTACCAATACCATTACAATTAGAGCAAACATCATGAGTTTTAACTCCAGTTCCTTTACAAGGATTGCAGTTCTTAATTTTTTTCAATTCCAAGAGGGCCATTTTGATTAACAAGAGTAATCTCACCTCATCGTTCTTACACTTCCAATTTCTCTTTTCTGCTAATTCCTTAACCTCATTGAATATTAACAGGTACAATTCATGCTCTACAGTAGTATCACCCGACCACAAGTAAAGTGTTAGAAGATAAGGACCTTGCTTTAAACCTGCAAGACCAGCGGCAACATCTTCGGCTCTTAAAACATCCCCAGTCACTCGAACTGAATTTTGCCAATCAACAGCTATAGGATTAAGTCTAGTTAATAGCCTTTGTGGTTCACGCATTGCATTTCCTTAATTGAGGTAGATTATTAGAAACCAAGTCTTTGATGGTAATGCTTAGTGGCTTATCGCCCCCACCTTGGAGTACAAGCTGAGCTTTCTTCTCATTTCCAATTAGAGTTGGGGACTGCGCCTCAAAACCAAGTAGGCTGTTTCGGTGAGCACTAAGCCCTGTTAGCTGTTTAACATAACTCTTAGGTGTTCTATATTTGAAACCTGTATAACGTGTTTGAAATTCTTTGCTTACAAAAGGTAGATCTTTCTCTGAAGATTGGCATATTCTAATCCACCCCCCCATCTCTGCAAGGACTATATGAATAATTGAATCATCAAAGACAACACTTGAATAAGGTCCAACTAACCGAATGGCACACTCAACCTTAGACCACGCCCCCAATCCCTTGCACTGATTGCTCCCCTCTATGGCTCGAATGATATCAGCTGGTTTAGGCATAAAGTGTCCAGCATCGGTATCTTCTACGTGACATTCAAATGCCTTTAAAACATCGACCCAATCAAAGCGACTTAATACTTTCCAATACAGCTTTATGACAGCGCTACTTAACTCTCTGTTATAAAGCTCACCTACTGCAACAATTAATTTACCAAATGACTCCCGATCAGAGTTCTGCATGATCGATCCCCTCCCCTTGATTTAACCAATCGTGTACGGCACTAGAATTGCTTCTAACAAGCTTTTTGCTTTTACTGTTCATTTGGGGTGGGCAATGGTAGTTCGCAATAAAGCGGTCAATCTGATCAGCGTCACGTAGAATGATATGCAATCCATCATATCGCTGACCTCGTTCATTATCCCCTAAGTTGTGAGGTGTCTTAGCACAACCTGATATTGCTTCACAAAGAGCCTGCTCGCTATAGCCAGCAATCAGTGCTCTATTGATTAATGCTTTTCGTCTGATATCAAGTTGAGCGCTGGAGTGATTCATCATAGATTTCCAGTGAAGAAAAACATTCTCAACAGCTGTATCTTCCCACCACTCGAGTCGCGCTTGCGTGACAAAGGAATTATTATCTGAAGTAATCTGTGTTGTAGTCTCTGGTGTAATCTCTGAAGTATTATCTGAAGTAGTCTCTGTATATATAGGAGCCGCAGTTTTCTCGATACTTGTATCAAGGTTTTCTTCAGACTTGCTTAGAGATTTCATCGATACTTGTTCCGTGGTTTCATCGACACTTGCATCAAGGTTTTCTTCTGACTTGCTTAGAGGTTTCTTAGATACTTGATTCAAGGTTTTCTCGATACTAGTATTGAGGTTTCCTTTGTACTGCGGAGCTGCGGGGGCTGGCGCTTTGTTTTGCACTGTTTCAAGGTTGTTTTCGTCTGCTTTTCTCAACAGTTCACTTAACTTACTTTTGTTTAGACAAAAATGTAGCTGTCTGGGTAATCCTTTTAATTTTTCATCTAAAATCCCTTTCTTTTTCAGAATATCCCGTATACGTTTTTGCTCAGTAGCAGTCAAACCAAGTTCTTTTTCCCAGTCTTCTTGGGTTTTATAAAACCAACCATCTTTATTTTTCGTGCGTGATGACCAGTACCAAACCTGACTCAAGAAAAGCACGAATTTAGTATCTCGCTCAATTTGTAAAAAAATAGGGCAATATGCAATAACATTACCCTTTTTAATAGAAAAATTAGTATCATCCATTATGCTTCATCCATCTGCTGTTTAGCTAAATACTAAAAGGGGATTCCATTCCCGCAATGAGTATTGTTGATGTTCTTAAATCTTATAATCTTATTTTTGTCTTGGAAGCCCGACGTGCCTTGCTCAATACCTAAAGTTGCCATGCATATTTGGCCTAGAAACCGATTGAGCAGTGATAATGTAAGTTGCTCATGACCTTGCCCATTACAAGCCATAAGCCAGGACTTAATCCACTGAAGGCTTATCTTTCTTGCTTCTTCATTCGAGTGCTCTACTATTACATTTTGAAATATTTTTCTGGTGGCATATTGGCCCTCAGTAATTACAAATTCAAATAGAAGGTATTTACCATTACCTAGCTTTGTATCCTTAAGCTGAATTTTACTCGCCTGAATTTGGTATTCCCCAGGCTGAACTGGTTTAAAACCGTCATCATCATCTATTTGGGACAAATTAACCCCGAAATCATAATCTTGTAGACTCATAAGTTCTCCTTATTGACAAGCTTTAAAGAATTCATCTGTGTTTAGATTCATGGTATGTGGTAATTGATAGCGGTTTTTCGCATCAAAGGCTGCTCGATGCTCCGTATAAAGGACTCTCTTGCCAAATGACTGAGCAATATGACGCTTGTTGAAGCCTTCACCTGTTGCATTCACAAAGGTTTCAAAATTGGCAAATAGGAGGCAATCACACCACTGCTTAAACAATGATGAGACCTTCTCAATCATCTTTAGTTGATACCGATCGTAATTTTCTGACTCAGGATTATTGAAAGTCTTTATTTGAGCATGTGCAATTAAGATAATGTGCATGCCACTTTTATATAAAGCATCCAATCCTCTTTGTAGGCGCTCAAATTGCTTTAAGACTTCAAGGTAACCATTTCCATAAGGTAAGTCTGTGATGGTGTTGAGCTGCTTTTGCTGGCATATGTGATCAATACACAGGCGCTCAGCCCAATCTAGTGAATCTAAAACTAAGGTTTGAAACTCATGAGGCTCTTTGAGTAAGATAGCAACTTGGTTAAGCAAGCTATTCCAATCTTGGACTAACGGTAATCTGGCTATATCAAGCTGGCTTGTTCCATCTTCTGTTGAAATGAATATAGGGTTTGGTGCTAAGGCAGCAAATGATGACTTGCCTACCCCTTCAACACCATATAATACAACCCTTAAGGGCCGCTCAATCTTACCCTTGACTAACTCAGGCATCCCCATGTTTTTCTCCCTTCTTTGACACAAAGAAATAAGGCTTTGTGGGACAAAGCTCTAATGCGGGCTCAAGGAGATTCCATACTTGAGGTTCATTCTGTGCCAAGTAATCACTTTGGCTTTTGATTTCTTTATATTCTAAGCTGAAGGGAAATTGTATAGAGTCAAAATGATATTCACCTTTAAGCTTGGCTAATTTCTCTTGATGCCATTTCCGTCGATATTGGGTTCTTATTTTTAAGGCTCCCAAGCTCATCGTCCCCAAATCCTTCCATTGATCATTATTACGAAGGTATTCTTGTATAACTTGCTCAGTTCTCACACGTTCATCACTATAGTGACCCTCCATATTTTTTAGTGATCCCCAGTGACTTACTAAATTCTCAAGATAATGATCCACAAGCATTCCCTCCTTGTTGATTTTGGCTTAGCCGTGTAAGTTTTTTATGCCTCTTAATCAGTTCATTACCTAAATCGTAATGAGGCATTCTGGTGTGGCCTTTTTTGAGTCGGTTAAGAGCTGAAGGGGTAACGAGCGTTGTTAGGGTAGATGAAAGCTGCTTTTCAGTAATCTCTTCCATCCATATGATTTCTGAAATAATCTTTGTCCAATCCATGGGGGCACCTCCTATTGCTAACTGCAGTCTAATGAATTAAATCATTGGATGTCAATGCGCCAGATACTTTACAATGCGTATACGTATCCGCATAATGCACATATGGATTAAATGGTCCCAAATGAGGTCACTATGGATAACCCAGTCAAAGATAATTTAAAAAAATTGATGCAATCGGATAGCAAGATAAGTGAAGGGGAATTATCCCGTAAGACAGGTGTGCCTCAATCTACTATCCATAGGATATTAGCTGGACAGATTAAAGAATCTAAGCCCTCAACCTTAAGGCCCGTAGCTAATTACTTTGGTATTAGCTTGGCGCAGCTACAAGGTGAAGAGCCAATGCCTACACAAAGGCACCATCTCTCTGAAACAGATAAAGATCCCTCTACCTATTTAGGCACCCCTGCTCGACTCATCCCCCTTATAACTTGGCAACAAGCAACCGAGTGGAGCTCAATATACGAAAGCTACCAACATGAAAGTAACAAGGGTTGGGTTGCTACCAATAAGAATGTAGGCCCCAATGCTTTTGGCTTACGTATCCAAGGAAGCAGTATGACCGCTACTCATGGCCCAAGTTTTGAGGATGGTTTTGAAATCGTGGTTGATCCTGATAGGGCTCCCCAGCATCATGACTTTGTTGTTGTAAGAGAAGCTAACAAAGATTCATCAATCATAAGACAGCTCAGCATTGAAGGAAGTAGCTATGATTTATTCCCTCTCAATCCAAGATACCAAGTAACCCACATAGAGGACTTGAACCAAGTCTGTGGGGTTGTCTGCCAACTGCTTGCAAACTTCTAAACTTAAAACCAATGCATTGACTCATTAAACTAAGTATCTTATGGTAATACAAAATACGGATTGAGGATAAATAAGCAATGGAACTCAACATAAAGAAAAGATGCCTTACTGAGAAAGAAGCTGCCCTTTATGTGGGCATGAGTGTAGCCTTTCTACGCAAAGATCGCAGCGAAGGTAAGTTAGGGAACCGCAGGTCAGGCCCTAGGTTCTTAAAGATTGGAAAAAGTGTGCGCTATCTAAAAGACGATTTGGATAAATGGCTAGATAAATGCTTATGCTAAGAGCATCTATCTAGCCACGCCATACAACAAAACTATATTAGTATTCACATGGGTACTCATCACTATTCCCAACCAGATCAAATTCAATCAACAAGTTGAATTGGCTTCAATCTCTTTCATCACTTTACTCACCTAAAGAACTATTTATTGAAAACCACTTATATACAGAAGGTATAACAAGCAAGGTTAGAATCGTGGAGGTAAAAATTCCCCCGATAACAACAGTCGCTAGTGGCCTTTGCACTTCACTTCCGGTACCTGTCGACCACAATAGTGGCAACAGCCCCAGTACAGTTGTAAAAGCGGTCATTAATACTGGACGGAGCCTCAAACACGCACCATTAATACTTGCCATATTAATATCTTGACCCTCTGAAACCAACTTGTTCAAATAAGTAACTAAAACCATTCCATTACCAAGTGCTATACCAAATAGAGCGATAAACCCTACAGATGATGGTACTGAAAGGTTTTGGCCAGAGATCAATAAAGCTAATATACCACCTACCATTGCCAACGGGATATTAAGAAAAATCAAGGTTGCATTTCTAAGCGAGTTGAAACTGCTAAATAATATTAAAAATACTAAGAATAGTGTGACTGGAATCACAACCATTAGACGCTGGTTAGCTTGCTGTTGAAGTTCAAATTGACCTCCCCAGGTCACGAAATATCCTGAAGGAATATTAACTTTATCAGCAATAAGCTTCTTGCCTTCGCTCACAAACGATCCCATGTCTCTGTCTCTAACATTCGCTTGAACTGTTATAAACCGCTGGCTGTTTTCTCTTGAAATTTGTCTTGGCCCAATAACCTCCTCAATTTTAGCCAAATTCTTCAATGGGACTAAAGCGCCAGTAGGGGATGAAATAATGATGTTCCTAATATCATCGATATTAGATCTTGAATTTTCCGTATAACGAACATTAATATTAAATCTTTTTGTCCCCTCAAACACTTGACCAGCATTGATGCCCCCAATGGCTATGCTTATAACATTTTGAATATCTTGTATATTAATGTCATATCTTGATATGGCCTCTCTATCAATAACTATTTTTAGTTGAGGAGAACCACCGATTTGATCTGCCTGCACATCTGAAGCACCACGTATTGTTTTAACAACTTGCTCTATTTCATCAGCCACATCTTTTAAAGTCTCTAAGTCATCGCCAAAAAGCTTTATAGCAAGCTGCGCCTTGGTGCCTGTTAAAAGCTCATCAACCGCAGCAGCAATAGGTTGTGTAAAGTTGAATTTCACTCCTGGAAAATCTTCAAAATAGGTACTCATCGCCTGACTCAGCTTATCCATAGAGTTACCATGCTTCCACTGGGATTTAGGTTTTAAAGATACAAATATCTCCGCACTATTAACCGGATCGGCATGAGCTCCAATTTCACCTCGTCCTATCCTAGATACAATCGTTGTAACTTCCTCAAAATTTTTAAGCATTTTTTTCTCAAATTTAAGAATTGTATGCTTTGCTTCTTCCAACGAAATGGATGGCGGCATCGCAGCACGAATGAGCATATCCCCCTCATTAAGTCTCGGAACAAATTCAGAACCGAGAAATGGAAAACTCACCCCTCCTAGCGTAAGCATTCCTAGTGCTAATACGATTGCAGCCTTTCGTTGACTTACAAAATAGGTCACTAAGCTTCTATATCTAGGAATGATTATTCTATCTATCCACCCAAGCCTTGTATCCCCATTACTGGGTTTCATAAATACCTTAGCAAACACAGGAGTGACAATGATTGCATATATTAAAGAACCAATCATTCCAAAAGTAACAGTAATGGCAAGTGGTTTAAAAGTTTTACCCTCAACACCCTGAAGTGTGAACAATGGGATGAAAACAATCATAATAGTCAATATCGCAAATGCGATGGGCCGGATAACCTCACTACTTGCTCTAATTACTGTTTGAACAAATGTTCTCTTCTCACTATTATCATTCAATAATCTATCGATGTTTTCGATGATAACAATACTGCCATCCACTAACATGCCAATCGCAATCGCAAGCCCGCCTAAAGACATCAAATTCGCTGACATACCAGTAAGTTTCATAAGTATGAAGGCTAACGCTATTGAAAAAGGAATGGACATGGCGGCAATGATGCTTGGCCTAATACCACCCATAAATATAAATATGATGACTACCACCATCAAAACACCTTGTAAAAGAGCCTGATTGATGGTGCTAATACTTTTAGATACTAAAGTTGCTTGGTCATAGTAAGTTATAATTTCTAATCCTTCAGGAAGAGATTCATTGATCGTAGTTATCTTTTTCTTAACTTTGTCAATAACCTCAGCAGTATTTGTACCTATCAACTTCAGCACCATTCCAACGACGGCCTCATCTTTACCATTAAGAGTAGTTAAGCCTCGTCGAATTTCTCCACCAATGGAGATATCCGCAATATGTTTTAGAAATATTGGAGTGCCATCATGGACTGCTATCACAATTCTCTCCAAGTCAGAAATTTGTTGCGCCAGCCCAAAAGAATGTATTATAAACTCCTCAGAGTTTTTTACGATGAATTGAGCACCAACATTTGAATTGTTATCATAAAGGTTGTTCAATATTTCATTCAAAGAAATATTATATTTCAATAGCTTTTCAGGGTGTACCCTTACTTGATATTGTTTTACTTTGCCACCAATAGATAAAACTTCTGTTACACCAGGAATGTTTTGCAGGTTAAATTTGACAACCCAATCTTGAATCGTTCGAATTTCAGTCATATCATATTTATTATTTTCATCTTTAATATAATAGAATAAAATTTGCCCCAAACCAGTTGTTATTGGCCCCATTTGTGGCACACCAAACCCATCAGGAATTTCTTTACTCGCTAAAGCTAGTCTTTCAGCAACAAGTTGACGCGCAAAATATATATCTGTCCCATCTTCAAAATATACGTTAATGACAGATAGCCCAAAATTAGATAATGAACGCACTTGTTTGAGGCTTGGCAGCCCATTCATAGCTACTTCAATAGGATAGGTTACATATTTCTCAATATCTTCTGGAGATAAACCTTCGGTTTCAGTAAACACCTGAACTAAAGTAGGGGTTACATCTGGAAAAGTGTCTATATTGAGTTTATAAAAACTAAATATCCCTCCAAATATAATAAGGCTTGACAAAATCCATACCAGTAATTGGTTGGTAATAAAAAATTTAACTACTCTTTCCATTCTGGTATCCTTTTAGTGGTTGTGACCATCTTCTAACTCAGCTTTTGACGCTTGAGCCTTTAACATAAAAGAGCCTTTGCTCACAACGTTATCTCCGAGTTCTAACCCAGAAGCAATTTCAAAATGCATGGCATCACTCTCCCCAAGGACAACTTCCTTTGGAAAAAAGGTACCAATATGTTCATTATCTTCAACAAATACAATTTTCTTCCCATTTACACTTTGAACTGCTGATTTTGGAACTAACATATTAACTATCAATCTATTCTTTATAACCGACCCTTTAATAAACTCTCCTGGACGCCAGAGGTTATTCTTATTGATAGCAATAACTCTCGCCAATCCAGTGCGTGTAGTTTCATTTACGACTGGCGCCATATAATCTATCTTGTATTTCATTACCTTCTTTGTATTGCGTGGAACAATATCAACCTCTGTACCTACGATAACATGTGGAAAATCGTCTTGAAAAACATTAAGGTTTATCCAAACATCATCCAAATTAACAATAGTCATAGTTACCCTATCATCTTTGATGAACTCTCCAATAGATATATGCTTGTCTAAAACAATTCCTTCAATCGGAGCAAATACTTGATACTGCATAAATCTACTAATATTTTCAGCAGATATATTTTCTAACTCTTTTTCTTTCAATCCATATGTTAATAATTTTTGTTTAGCATTTTTAGACTGGATATTTGCTTCAGCAAACTGTGACTTGGCATCCAAGTATTCTTTACTAAAAGAGACTCCTTGCTTTTTGAGTTTTTCGACAAGTTCAAATATCTCTTTGTCAACACTCAGTCTTTCCAGAGATGATAAATATTTTGACTTGGCATCTGCAAGCTCCGCACTTTCTAAGGTAGCAAGAAGATCCCCTTTCTTTACTTTCTCGCCTATATTTTTATGAACACTTGTTACAATACCTGAAGCCCGAGGAACGACATGGGTGATTTTATCCTTATTAAGGGAAACCTCACCTGGGATAGATATTAATTTCTTAATCTCTCCACTTTTAACCTTTACGATCTCAACCTCGAACAAACCGAGGTCCTCAGTTTTAATCGAGACAGCACCATGATGATCATGACTGATTGACTCATTATGATCTTCATCGTCATGGTCTTTTTCCTCATCTTGATCATGAGCTATCTTGTTATCTTCATGGCTTTTTGATTGATGGTTAGCATGGCCCTCATCATGATCATGACCTTTCTCATCATTTTTTTGCGAGTACAGGGGGGCACTGAACATAAACATACACATTAAAAAAATTGTATAAAAAGTACTTTCTATAAATCCGATTGTTCTCATAAAATTCCCTGTATATAAATCTGAAACATCAATATTATCCCTAGCAAAATTTATATCTTGCGTAAAGTGACCAACCTACGTAGTGGAGACTTGTATACTCTTTGATTTCCAAACGTAATACACTGCTGGAATGACTAACAAAGCTAAAATAATTGCACTAACCATGCCACCTACCATTGGAGCAGCGATTCTTTTCATAACCTCAGATCCTGTACCAGCGCCAAACATAATTGGTAATAACCCAACAATAGTAGCCGACACTGTCATGACTATTGGCCTAACCCTTAAAAGGGTCCCTTCGATAACCGATTCTTTTAACTCAGTAAGACTTAGTTGATGGGAATCTGAGGCCTTTGCCTCATATGCCTGATTTAGATAAACAAGCATTACAACACCTATTTCAACAGCCACCCCAGCTAGGCCTATGAACCCTACACCTGCAGCAACAGATAGATTATAATCAAGTAAGAATAGAAGCCATAACCCACCAGCTAGTGAGAGCGGTAAGGTAAAGAGTATCAAAAAGACCTCACCTATCCTTCTAAAGCACAAATATAATAGAAAAATAATTATACCTAAGGCCAATGGACCTACCAGCGTTAACCTCTCTTTAGCTCTATTCATATATTCATATTGACCAGACCAGTTAAGACTGTATCCCGCCGGAATTTCTAAATGATTTGCAATAGCATCTTTTGCTGCATTAATGTATGTCCCTACATCAACATTTTCGATGTCTACCAATACCCAGCCTGTAAGAGACGCATTTTCGCTTTTAATAGCTGGAGGCCCTTCCTCAATATAAACATCTGCAACATCTTCTAAAGATGTATGTGTACCAACAGGCGTCACAATAGGCAAATCCTTTATCTTTTCTAAGGAATCTCTATCATACTGGGGATAGCGTAGGTTGATTGGATAACGCTCCCTACCTTCGATAGTTTCAGAAACATTCATTCCTCCAATGGCTGTTCTTACTACCTCTTGGATATCTTTAATATTTAAACCAAATCTTGCCGCTTCTTTTCTTTTAATGTCGATCGTTATATAACGTCCACCTACTGCTCTATCGGCAAATACTGAAGCCGTTCCTTTAACATTTGTTAAGGTTCTTTCAAGCTGTTCACCAATTCTTTGAATCTCAGACAGATCTGGTCCTGACACCTTAATCCCTACTGGTGTTTTGATGCCTGTTGCCAACATGTCTATTCTTGTTTTAATTGGCATGACCCAAGCATTGGTAAGCCCAGGTATTTTTACAATTTGATTAAGTTCTTGTTTTAATTTATCCGAAGTCATCCCATCTCTCCATTGGGACTTATCTTTAAACTGAATCACAGTTTCAATCATGGTCAAAGGCGCAGGATCTGTGGCAGATTCAGCTCTACCGATCTTTCCAAAAACCCTATCGACTTCCGGAACAGACATAATGAGCTTATCTGTTTGCTGCAAAAGTTGGCGGGCTTTTCCTATAGATATCCCGGGCATGGTAGTTGGCATATACATCCAATCACCCTCATCCAGTTCTGGCATAAACTCAGAGCCCAACTTCGATAGAGGCCAATAACAAGAAACAACGACCAGCAATGAAGCTATTATCATGGCTTTAGGAAAATTTAGCACCATATTAATGATGGGTTTATAGACTGCAATTAAGCATCTATTAATTGGATTTTTATGCTCGGGTACAATTTTTCCTCTTATAAAATATCCCATTAATACAGGAACTAAAGTGATTGCTAAAATTGCAGAAGCTGCCATGGCATATGTTTTTGTATACGCCAAAGGTGAAAACAGCCTCCCTTCCTGAGCCTGAAGGGCAAAAACGGGCATGAAGCTTAATGTAATAATCAGCAAAGAAAAGAAGATTGGAGGCCCTACTTCTATAGTCGCGTCTCTTATGATGTCCCATCGATTCTTATCCGACACCTCATTTTTTTCAAAATGTTTATGAACATTTTCTATCATCACTATGGCGGCATCTACCATGACTCCGATTGCAATAGCAATCCCACCTAAAGACATGATATTGGCATTGATCCCCTGCACGCGCATTATCATGAATGCACATAATATTGCAATCGGCAAGCTTATTACGATAATTAATGACGATCTGAAATGAAATAAGAATAAAAAACAAATGATGATAACAGCTATTGTTTCTTCTACTAGTTTACTTCTCAGAGTATCAATGGCTCGTTCAATTAATCCTGATCGATCATATGTTTCAACAATTTCTACACCATCAGGCAAGCTTTTCTTTAAGTCATTCAGCTTGTTCTTAACATGTTGGATTGTCTTAAGTGCATTTTCACCTTGGCGCATAACAATAATGCCACCAACCACTTCACCTTTACCATCCAATTCAGCGATACCACGTCTCATTTGTGGGCCAATTGAGATTTTGGCAACATTAGATAAAAGAATTGGCGTTCCGTTACTATTTACCCCTAGAGGAATATTTTCAAGGTCCTCAAGATTTTTAATGTATCCTTTTGACCTTATCATGTACTCCGCTTCACCCATCTCTAAAACGGAGCCACCCACCTCAAGATTAGCATTTTGAATAGCATCCTTAACTGATTTAAGTGTTAAACCATATGCTCTTATCCTGTTAGGCTCTAAAGTGACTTGATACTGCTTAACCATACCTCCAACTGTCGCAACTTCCGATACCCCCTGTACCGTTTGCAACTCAAACTTTAAAAACCAATTTTGCAAGCTCGTTAATTCTGATATATCATGCTGGCCAGTTTTATCTACTAATGCATATTCGTAAACCCAGCCCACCCCCGTTGCATCAGGGCCCAATGCTGGCATAGCACCGTCGGGTAAGTTACTTGCAGCCTGGTTAAGATATTCTAGAACTCTTGTCCTAGCCCAATATGGATCTGTGCCATCTTCAAAAATGATATACACATATGAATCTCCGAAGAATGAATATCCCCTAACGTTGATAGCGCCAGGCACTGTTAGCATAACGGTAGCTAACGGATAAGTGACTTGATCTTCAACAACTTGAGGCGCTTGACCTGGATATGAAGTCTTGATAATGACTTGCACATCTGATAAATCAGGAATAGCGTCTACTGGTGTAGTCTTAAGAGAATATATCCCAAAAAGGAATAAGAAAAGCGTCGTTATTATAACGATAAATCTATTTTTTATAGACCAACTAATAATACTGTTTATCATATATACATCCTGTGTAGAGATCTTGTCCTTTACATAATATGGATTTGAGTTATCAACATCTCATTGTCTTTCATGATAAAAATAAAGTGGATGTTATCCCCTTCTGATAAGTCACCTAAATCTACAGCCTTATCAACCATAATCTCCATTTTCATAGCAGGCATCTCAATTTCTGGAATTGCTTGATGATCTAACAATACAGTATGCTTCTCTTTATTGATCTTGGTAACTGATGCCATCGCCATATATTCTTTATATTCAATAACTTCACTTTCATCGACAGAGCTATTATCTAATCTAGAGAAAGAAGCCTTAATGCTGGACTCAGAGTCAATTAAAAACTGCGCTGATGTGACAACATTGTCACCCTGACTCAGTCCAGATAAAACCACATTTTCACCATTAGACTGATAGCCTATTTTAACCGGTTGAGGCCGATATAAACCCTCACCTAGGGATAAAATAACTCTATCTCCTCTCCCTGCTCTAATTAAAGCAGTACTTGGAATGGTTAAAACATCATGAAGAGGATTTGCATGAATATTAACATTTGCATACATGTTAGGTTTGATAAGAATGTCTATATTTGGAAATGTGATCCTCACTCTTAAGGTGTGTGTCTTTTTATCTAATGATGGATACACATAGTCAACCTTACCCATCCATTCTTTACCAGGCATGTATGGAAACTTAGCCACCGCGTGTTGCCCGACTTCTACTAGATTTGCATTCTTCTCAAAAACCTCAGCGATAACCCAAATACTCGAAAGATCTTCAATGGTCATAATTTGAGTACCAGGCTTTACATACATACCTTCACGGATTGATAAGCTTGATATGATGCCTGGTTGATTAGCAAAAACTTTAATTTCACTTGTGACTTTCTTGGTTTGCTTTAATAGTTTTATTTGATCTATTGTGACTCCTAAAGTTTCTAGTTTTTGCTCACCTGCATTTATCAACTCTTTATTACTTGAGTTCAAGGCTAAAACGTACTCTTCTTGAGCTTGAACTAACACAGGTGAGTACAACTCAAATAACAACTGCCCTTTTTCTACTTTTTCGTCTGTTGTTTTAACTACGAGATTTCTTATCCACCCCTCCACATAGGTAGTAACATGCTCAATTTTATTCTCATCAACTGTGGCGTATCCAACTGTATCGATTATCTTAGATATATTAGACTTTTTCACTTCAGCTATTTTGACACCAAAATTATTTTCAACTTGAGGTGATATTTTAACAACAGACTCATCAGCCACTTCATCTTCATCATAAACAGGAACCAAATCCATCCCCATTGGTGATTTGCCAGGTCTATCTCTTCGGAAATTGGGATCCATGGGGGCAACCCAGTATTTAATCTTGGGTTCACTCGCACCCCCCTCACTTGACAATAGTTCCTCACTATTACTTAAAGAAGTATATTTTCCTCCAACGAATCCAATCAGAAAGATTCCAACGAAACAGACTACGACTATAACATTCTTAGACATTTTCACTATTCCCCATCAGATAAAGCAAATTAATATGTGCTTTATCACGTTCTATCCTTGTCTTAATAGTGGCAATTTTTGTGTCGAGCTCCCTTACATAACTACGCGCTAAAGTAGAAAACTCAGAGTTACCATTTTTATAGGCAAGCATGGTTGCCTGCGAATACTGTTTAGCTTGTGGTGTAAGCTTCTCTTTATAGAGTGTTAAGTTTTTCGAATATTCCCTGAACATTGAATACTGCTCATCCAACATTCTCGTTAGCTCTTTATAATCGATACTTTGTCTTTCTTGAAACTCAATCAAGTCATCTTTTGATGCCATCACACGTCTGTCTTGGCGACTAGCTCTAAAAATTGGCAAGTCCATTTTCACAGTTGCTGTAATAAAATCAGGCCTTTTTGAGCCATCAATATTTCGACCCTGGCGAATCCCATAAGCAACCCCAGTTGTTATACCTGGTTTGTATTGCTCACAGGCCCATTTAACATTGCTTTTTGCTGAGGAAACGTAGGAATTATCCTGCACTAATTTTGGATGACTATGAAGACTTGAATGCAAGGCCTTATATTCCATTAATCTTGGTAAAACTGGATAAGATATCGCAAATAAATGGCCAGCATCCTTTTTTCCAATCCAACGTTGTAAATTTGCTATCGCTACACTAATATTTTTTTCAATTTCCGTGAGACGAATCTCTAATTCACTTAACTCTAACTGAGCTCTTATGACATCATGCTGCTGCGCCTTGTTATTTGCTAAAAGTGACTCAGTTACATCCAAAAGATCTATAAACACTTGTTTTTGTTCTTTTGTCTTCACTTGAACTTGTTTCCAAAACAATAAGTCAAACCAATACAGGCGCACATTCCTAACGATTTCTATCCTGATGATCTCTTCATTTTGCTCAGAAGCAGCTGCTAAGTGTTCTTTCCTTTCTCTTGCATATTTAAGAGATCGTCCTTTTGGAAAGCTTTGTTGCAATCCAATTTGAATTTGAGACATTGGTTCTTGATTGAAATCAAAGGTATCTGTTGGCAAGTTCATAATACCACCAGATATAACTGGATCTGGAAGTTGCGAATCTGCAATAGCTTCTTGACTTAGCTTGTTCTGATTTGCGACAGCTTTTCTAATTTCTGGGGGATTATTTAATGCCACCTGCACCGCATCATTTAAATCCATGGCCCATAGTTTAGAATGACACAATAAAAAAATGGACAAAGTAAATAAGCGCCCCAACTTATTTGTGCGTATATGTAGCATTGATGTTATAACCCTTTAACAAGTAGTTTACTGAATAGAATATAACTCAGTATCTCACAATACGTTGTTGTTTAAGAGTGTCTCTTGATTGCGTCATTGAGTTGTGTAGTAGACTATAGACACTTAATCTCTTTCTAACATTGCAACCGCTCTTACTTTTTGCTCAGGAGCAAGATGAGCATAACGCAGTGTCATCTCAAGATTTGTATGACCGAGTAGTTCACGCACAGTATTTAATGGCACCCCCTTCATAACTAATCGGCTGGCAAAATGGTGGCGCATATCATGCCATCGGAAGTTCTCAATTTTTGCTTCCTTACGAAGGTTCTCCCAAGATGTTTGGACATTATCCATCTTTTCACCATTCTTAGATGGAAAAACCAGCTTATCTGTTTTAGGCCTTATACTTCGCCATTTTTCAAGAACTTGGAATCCTTCTTTGTTAAGAGGAATATGACGAGTATGAGATTTTCGTTTGCCCCGCATGATTAAGCACATATTTTTTCGCTCAAAATCAATATCTTCCCATTGAAGACGAAATAGCTCTCCTTGCCTAGCGCCAGTATTAACAGAAAGCAACACCAGCGGCTTTAGGTGATCAATATATGGGACATCATCTAAATTAGGATATAGTTCATAATTTCGCACTGCACGCCATTCATTCCCTTTCGTGCGTTCCTTTCTAAGCTTAGCTTCGCGATCATCTAATGATAACCTCAGGCGTTTCTCTTCATCTTCTGAGAGATAGCGGACATTTGGAGAGCGATCGACCTTTAGCTGTTTCAACCTCCTAAGAGGATGTAATTCTAGCAGCCCCCATTGTACAGCTTTAGATAAAACAGAACGGAGAGCAACAAGATTTCTATTGACAGTAGCAGGTGCTTGCCCTTTTTTAAGGCACTCTGAACGCCACATCTCAACCTTACGGGGATTAATACCATCTAGTGGTATTTGGAGAAAATCGGTAAATTTGTATAACTTGCCTAACTGTTTGTCAGGGCACTGTAAATGAGATTCGCACCAAGACTGATAATGGTCTTTAATAAACTCAATCAAAGTCGGTGTTTTATCTTCTTGAACGTGTTTGGGCGCCTTTGGATCCTTACCCATTACAACTTCAGCCAACAAACTTTTAGCCTTGTCTTTCGCTTGAGCAACCGTAATAGTACCAAAATGGCCAATGACAAAGCGGTCACGTCTTCCAGTTGGCAGACGATAACGGATCCAAAATGACTTTAGCCCACTTGGTAGCACTCTAACCATGAAACCTATTTGGTTCTCATCATAAACCTCATAGACTTTGGGTTGAGTCACTAGTGACTCGACTACTTTAGTAGTAATTTTCATCTTCATAATTCTGGAAGCCCACCGGAAGCCCAACTTCATTATTTTCCAGTCTAATTTGAAAGCACTGAGAAGTAAATAATTATATTTAAGCATATGTTTTATATGCATTTATTTGATACCAGTTGATACTGTGTGATACTGGGAGGATCTAGAAAATGCCCCTCCTAAGGGACAGGTCGCAGGTTCGAATCCTGCCCGGGGCACCATGAAGCTACCGAGCTTAAACTATAACAACAAAATTACATTTTGTAATATGTTCTTTTTTAGCACCTAGTTGTATTTCAACTTTGGGTGCTAAAATAGCCGTTTGTAACAAATTTTATCTTTTTAAAAACAATTCCTTACTGGCTTCATTTGCTTTTTACTTTTCCTGTATAATCAATGCTGAGAAAATTAAGACTGATATTTAAAATGCAAGAAAAGAAAGCTGTACAACTGGTTTGGTTTCGAGAAGATTTACGTCTGTTTGATAACCCAGCCCTGCACTTTGCAGCTAAAACAAATAAACCTTTGATTGGTATTTACATTTTTGATAATAGTTTAAACCGATCAATGGGTCATGCCCAGCGCTGGTGGCTCCACCACAGTCTAAATGAACTACGTGAAAGATTTAAGAAGTTGGGCTCGACCTTGTATTTATATCGTGGCAACACTCTTGATATTATGGAAGAAATCTTAAGCAGTAACCCGATCGAAGGCCTTTTTTATAATAATGTGTTTACTGTTGAACAACAGAGCCTCGCTGATGAAGCAAGCCGTCTATGCCTCAAGTATAAAGTTAAAAGCCAAAGCTTTAATCACAGCATCCTTAATGAGCCAAACAAGGTTCTGAATCAAAAGAGTGAGTTTTATAAAGTTTATACAAGCTTTTACAAAGCAAGCATCAAGGTAACAGATCGTAAAAAACCCTATCCGATGCCAAGAACAGTCATTAGAAAGGCCAGTTTATCTAAAGAGTCTGATTTACTAGAAGATTGGGCATTCACACCGCATTGGTCGCTTAATTTCTCAAAATACTGGGAGCCGGGTGAACTAGGCGCTCAAAAAAGAATGAAGATTTTCTTTAAGAATAATTTAATAAACTACCATGATGCTCGTGACATCCCTTCCGTTGAAGCCACCTCGAAATTATCTCCGCATATACATTTTGGAGAAGTGAGTGTTAGTCAATTATTCAACAAAACTGAGCAATTTGTAGCCATGCATCCTGAGGCGTCAAAAGCTGGTGAAACCTGGATAAAACAATTGTTTTGGCGAGATTTTAGCTACTATTTGCTATATCACGTCAAGGATTTGCCAAATAGCAATTATCGCCAATCATTCAATCAATTTCCATGGCGCAAAGATAAGAAGCATCTCCAATCTTGGCAAAAGGGGCAAACTGGCTACCCTATCGTTGATGCCGGCATGCGCGAACTATGGCACTCAGGGACTATGCATAATCGCGTTAGAATGATAGTTGCTTCCTTCTTAACGAAACACTTGCTTATCCATTGGAAAGAAGGTGAAGCTTGGTTTTGGGATACATTACTCGATGCAGATCTAGCAAACAATGTTGCGTCATGGCAATGGGTTCAAGGTTGTGGTGCTGATGCCGCACCTTACTTTAGAATCTTTAACCCAACTTTACAAAGTCAAAAGTTTGATCCAAATGGAGAATATATCGCAAAATGGGTTCCAGAATTATCTGGGCTACCTTCAAAACATATTCATGAGCCTTGGTCTGCTCCTCTAGAAGTCTTAGAGAGAGCTAATATTACTTTAGATCAAACATATCCTCGGCCAATCGTTGATCACAAATTTGCTAGGGAAAGAGCGCTTACTCTTTATAAAAAATTATAATTCCATTATCCAGCTTGGCTAAAAAAGGATGTAATTCATGCTCACGTCTACACAGAAGCGACGTTGCGCGTGTTCGCCTGATTTTAAAACAAAGACCCATAAGAAAGAACCTAAAAATAAGCAAAATGCCAATTTAGTGACCTCACGAATATTTAACATGAATCTCTTTTAGTTGCAATTTGAACGATGCCCTCCTAGGCTTTCTTTTTTTATTTCAAAACCTACTAAAAAACAGAGTGGATGCAAAAGCTCTAATACCAAAGCTTTGGTGAGGCACTTAAGTCGGTTATTACTAGTGGTCAATTTTAACCAGCAACGACCTCACGCTACTATTCTTGGCTGACGCCCAAGAAGCACAATGAGGATTTTAACAAGAAGAAGGATATCCGACATTACTTGACCACTACAAAAGAATATTTTAGGATAAAAGATTGCTCAACCAAAGTCTTATTCAGTGTTGTAGGAATAACAACAAGCTTAAAATCTATTTTTTCATTATAAATGGGAAAGAAGTAAGAGGCTCAACTGGTGCTGAGCTAGTGATACTTAGTGAACGCCTACAAGATCAACCGTTACTTAAACTCGAAAATGTATTCATATCATGGAATAGAGGATTGTGCTTTTCGAATGAGCTATTGCGCATAAGACTAAAGTTACTTTACATCAAAACTTTAAGCATAATGCCTAAAAAAGATAAGATACTAAAAAAATTTCACCACGCTTTGGAGAATCTATATTGAATATAGTTAAACCGATATCAAATTACCCTCCGGAAAAAAAGGTGGATGAAATTTCTAACAGGCTTATTTTAGGTGATAGTTGCGATGTTCTTTCAGCTTTATTGAATGAAGCTGTTAAAGGTAAAATATCTTGTGTCTTCATCAGCCCTCCTTTTAATTCAGAGTTTAAACCTAAACAATATCAAAATAATTATACCTCTCAAGAATATTTGGACTTTATGTCACGAATCTTAGTTAAGCTCTATTTAATGCTTAATAAAACTGGTTTGTTATGGGTTCACATAGATGAGCACTATTCACACCATATCAAAATATTATTAGATAAAATATTTATCAATGGACAATTTATTACGGAATTGATTTATCATTGCCCTGATCGAATAGAGCACTATAACTACACCCCGTTTTATCCTCAATGCGAAAGAATCTTACTATACAGCAAGGAGCCAACAAATATCTTGCGGGAAAAATTTTTGTCTAAAATGAAAAAAGATAATAATTTTCTATCTGATTTATGGGTTAGAAATGCAAACAACCTCGAGAAAGAAGGAGGAATGGATTTCCTCGGAGGCAAAATCCCTGAAGTGATTCTTAAACAAATAATCGAACTTTCTACTTTAGAAGATGAATATGTATTAGATTGTTTTGCTGGTTCAGGCACAACAGGACGCGTTGCACAAAAACTGGGAAGAAAATGGATTCTCATTGAAAAAAACAATCAAACCTTTGATAAACTTAGTTCTATGTTTAAACGTTTGTATCATGTACCAGATAGCTATGGAATAGAGCCTAATACTGACTTTCCTTTAGACTATTCCTTTATCTCTGAAAATTTATACATATCCAGGTAAATCAGCAAATATGGTCTATGTACTATAAATAAAATCCAGGTTGGCTGAAATTTTCTCTGTTATCTTTCTCTCACTACTTTTTTGCTAAAAAATCTAAGCACACTGTATCCGAGTATCCCAGATGAAATTGAGCCCATAATAACACCTAAGCGCACCGCTATTTGATAATCATAATCCTTGAAAGCAAGCGTCCCAATAAATAAGCTCATGGTGAATCCAACACCGGTGAGACAAGCCATGCCATAAAATTGAAGCCAACTCACTCCAGTTGGAAGCGTAACTATCTTAAGAGCACGACCTAAAATAGTCATAAGCATAACCCCGAGCTGTTTCCCAAAAAATAATCCTAATGCAATACCAAGAGTAATCGGTTGCATTAGCATTTTTATAGAAAGGCCTGACAAAGAAATGCCTGCATTTGCAAAAGCAAAGAAAGGAAGAATTCCGTAGGCTACCCAAGGATGTAGTTCATGCTCAAGTGTGCGCAGAGGCGACTTTTCCGTCTCATGTTTCGTTTTTATTGGAATAAAAAAGGCTAATACAACCCCGGCTAACGTTGCGTGTACGCCTGATTTTAAAACAAAGACCCATAGGAAAAAACCTAAAACTAAATAAGGTGCCAATTTTGTGACGCCACGAATATTTAACAAGGCCAAACCTATTATGGCGAGCAAACTAAGACCGATCGATATTAATGAAAGTGATTCTGTATAAAATATTGCGATGATCACAATCGCTGCTAAATCATCCATAATAGCGATGGCAAGTAAGCAAATTTTTAAATTGTCGCTAACGCGATTGCCAAGCAACATCAAGATACCAAGAGCAAAAGCTATGTCTGTTGCCGCTGGAATTGCCCAGCCACGCATAGACAAACTATTATCATAATTAAAAAAAATGTAAATGAGAGAAGGAAAGATGATTCCTCCAAACGCAGCTATGGCTGGCAATATAATCTGGCTGCGATTCGAAAGCTGCCCTTCTAAGACTTCTCTTTTTATTTCAAGACCTACTAATAAAAAGAAAATGGCCATCAGACCATCGTTAACCCATAACAATAGGGGTTTATCAAGCGAAAATTCACCAACACTAATAGAAAGATGTAAGGTTAAAAATGAACCATAAGCTGACTGAAAGATTGAGTTTTCTAAAATGATAGCCAGTACGGCAGTGAGGCAAAGTATAATCCCTGCTGATGACTCAAGCTTAAAAAAGTTTCTAATCATATCATTTGGCATTTGCTTTCAACCTAAGATTACCATATTTTCAAATCATAACATAAAGAACCAAATGTGCATCTCTTAACTGACTCCAACAAGTCAAGATGTAACAAATCTTGAGTGACAGCTCTATAACTCATTTGCCTATCGGCAAAGAGTCAAACCGCACAATCTACAATACGCTATATTGTTGGCTTAAGCTTTGTGATTAAGAATAGATAGGGTCAAAAGAACATGTAATGATACATATCATGCTCGTCAGCAAGGACAAGAGTCAGTTGTCACTTCAGCCATAGACCAATTCGAAAGCCGATTGTAAGGAAACATAAGCGTTGAAATCAAAAAACCTATTCAATATTTTGCTTCACAGCATTGCTTATGATGTTGCATGGCTCTGTGCCATACTGTCTGCTCAAACAAAGCCAATTTGGATTGGACCAGCCATTGTCTTAGGTATCTCTGCAATACAGGTCTTGTGGCAAAAATTAGTTATGAGGAAAACCGATGGATTGTGCACCATGATAATCGCCTTCATGGTTTGTGGCTTCATTTTTGACACCTTATCTATAAACCTTGGCATCATCGTCTTTAGTAATCCTTTACATCCTATGGTAACCTCCCCTTTCATGTTGGTTATTTGGTGTAATTTTGCGATTCTTTTTTATACTTCGCTCATGTTTCTTGCAAGCAGGTATTTAGTTCTGGCAGGCTTATCCTTTGTGGGATTTCCATTAGCTTATTATTGCGGCGCTTACTTTCACGCAGCCGAAATCACGCAAGGATGGCTCAGCCTTTTGATAATAGGTTTTATCTATGCTTTTGCGATACCTAGCACGTTATATCTCTATCATATAAGGACAAAAGCTTATGCTTAAAACTTACTTGATCAGTCTCGGAAGTATTTTTAGCTTTTGCTTTATTATTTGGCTCTGGTACCTTAAAACAAGATTAGCCTCAGTGATTGATGTTGCTTGGTCCTTAGGTATATTGATTGCTGGCTCCATTTATTTGTTTATCGGTGAAACAAATACTCGCCAAATCATCATTTTTTCATTTTTATGTTTATGGTGTATACGTCTTGCCGGCTATTTATATCTAACCAGAATCCGATTAAAACTTTTAGATATAAGATATGAAACATTAAGCTCAGGTTGGACTTTTAAAAAACTGGCTTTCTTAGGACATTATTTATTTCAAGGATTTTTAATGTCGATCATAGCATTGCCGTTTTACTTTATCAGCACCCAACACCATGATACATTTTACGGCATAGACTACATAGCTGGTAGTCTATTTATTTTTGCTCTACTTATGGAGTCTCTTGCAGATTTTCAATTAACCAGGCATAAACAATCATCCTCAAAAATATGTAATTCTGGCCTTTGGAAATACTCTAGACACCCGAATTATTTCTTTGAATGGCTTATATGGATAGCCTTTTCTCTATTCGGAATCTTCGCGGAAAATGGCTATTTCGCTTTTATCTCCCCACTTTGCTTACTGTTTATTATGACGGCTCTAACTGGTCCTATGACAGAAAGAGCTTCTTTGAAGTCAAGAGGCGAAACCTATGTTGCTTATAAGAAAGCCACTTCATACTTTATCCCTTGGTTCACTAAGAAGGTGAAGTAATGGCCATTTTAATAACCGGCGGTACAGGGTTTATTGGGAAGCGACTACTTCCTGAGTTAAGAAAAGTAGAAAGCACAATTTACATTCTAAGTCGATCACCTAAAAAGGCTAAGCGACATCTCCAAGAAGATTATAACTATATTTCAAATCTTGATGAAATCTCAGACTCAACCAAGATCACTGGTATCATTAATCTAGCTGGCGCCCCCATCGCAAAACGTTGGTCTCAATCATATAAAAAGGAGCTCTTGCAAAGTAGACTACGAGTGACTCAATCGTGTGTTGATTTAATCAAGCGGTTAGACTCAAAGCCAAAGTGGTTTATCAGCGGCTCAGCGATAGGATTTTATGGTTCACAACATGGGCTTGAGTTATCAGAAGAAAGTAGGCCTCATCCAGAATTTACGCATGATTTATGCTTAGCTTGGGAGAAATGCGCCCTTCAAGCAGAGGATGACGCAAGAGTTTGTTTAGCTCGAACAGGTGTTGTTTTAGGTCCAAAAGGTGGCGCTTTAAAGCAAATGCTTCCCTTCTTTAAATTAGGACTAGGTGGGCGCATCGGCTCTGGCACTCAATGGTTATCATGGATACACATAGATGATACTGTTCAAATATTTATAGAGCTTATTCATAATCCCCTGTTAAGCGGTCCTATTAATGTAACAAGCCCTTTCCCGGTCAGAAATGTTGAATTTACTAAAGCATTAGGAAAAACATTAAAGCGCCCTACCATGTTTCCCTTACCCAATGTAGCTGTAGGACTCTTATATGGTGAAATGGGACTTACATTGCTAGCGAATGGCCAAAAAGTTATACCTAAAAAACTCTTAACGCATGATTTTTCGTTTAAGTACCCAAAATTAGATGCCGCTCTAAACAATATACTCGCCAAGTAGCTGTGTAAAAGATTTGTATGAGCATTTTTGCAGAGCAAAGGTAGATTGGCTCACACCAAAAAAGTCAACTTGCTAAATACTTAATAACATTTTAACTTCTTCAGAAAAATAATAATAAGTTGTCCTGCTCGCAGCAATATACTTATCATCAAGTAAGCCAATGTGTTTGGTGATCGTAATCTATTGATGCAAGGAGCGCAGAGATGTTAAATATGTTTAGTTGGGGAAGTAACAATAGTAGTGAAGCAACATCAAGCCAAATGAAGGGTAGTGTTGTGAGAGTCTGGGAGAAAGATCCATCTGTGACAACCATAGGCCATGACGGGGCTATTGAATTATTTTTAGCCGGAGATATTCAAGATGGCCCAGAGGATAAAGATATTAAAATGGCCGGCAGAGTTCCTGTAAAAGCTAACTCTGAAGGAAATTTTATCTTAGATCCCAAGACACAGACATATGATTTTGACACCGTGAATACATTTAGTTACGTCCATAGAACTCTAAACATGTATCGTAGATCATTTGCGAACATGCCCTCTCCTCCAACACTAAATTGGCAATGGGGTGAGCAAGCAATAAGCGTATTACCCGATGCAGGGGAAATGGAAAATGCTTACTACAACCGTGACCAAAAAAGTCTAAACTTCTTCCATTTTACAGCTAATAATGGGCAAGTCATTATGACTTGCCGCGCCCAAGACATTGTGGCTCATGAAACAGGCCATGCTGTTCTTGATGGTATATGTCCTGGTTTCATGGAAAGTTATCTACCACAGACCGGAGCTATTCATGAAGCTTTTGGTGACATATCTTCGATGTTCGTGTTGCTTGATGATCCACAAGCATGCGAGGAAGTCATCCTTAAATCTAAATGTGACCTTCACCAAAAGGGGTTATTTCTCACAGATCTCGCGAACCAGTTTGGCGTGGCCATAGGTCAAAGAGAAGGACTGCGCAATGCAAACAATTCCTTGAAGCTGAGCGACGTTGGCAATGAAGTGCATGCCCTATCCCAAGTATTTACTGGTGCTATCTATAATATTCTGACTGACATGTTCCATAATAACTTAGATTTTAATCATGAAAGGCCATCCGAGACCTTACACCATGCTGCTGAAAATCTAAGAGCTCTCCTACTAAAAGCTCTCATGGCAGCACCTAAACATAATGCAAGCTATGCAGATGTGGCAAACGCTATGATTTCTTTGACCTCCGAGCCAAAACTAAAGGCTGACATCAGAAAAGAGTTCATTGCTCGCGGCATCGATTTTGGGGCCAAATTATCAAGTACCCCTATGAGCGAGATTGAAGCTGCTGACTTTTCCAAGTGTGGGGGAACTCTAGGAACTAGTCACTTTAAAGCCTTGCGCGCAACTGCCATTGAGGCTCGAAAAGCTGAGATTGAATACTCAAACTCTAGGTATGCCTTTTCTCCGTTGAAGCTAGCTGGATACTAAAGCATTCTTTGACAAAGCTTACCTTCTCTAGGAGGTAAGCTTTTTAGCTTTAATGATGCAATGTCTTCTTTCAATCTAGTCCATTAAACCAAAAACACTATGGGTTGAGTTCTTAAAGATAACAGCAAGCGAACTCCCAGGATCTAAACCACACTCTATTGTCTTCCATGCAACATTCTCGAAGTTGAATAACATTTTTTAGAATGAGGCAAGAATTTTTCACTTTTTTGGCGAAATACTTTCACCATTCAAGAGAAAAAACCTGACTCTTAAAAAAAAAATGACAAAAGGCAAAATATATCGACGAATAGCTTGCTTTTTTGAGATCTACCTGTTGTCTTTAAAGCCAGCAGTGCTACACTAGCCCGGTTGATAGGTTTATATGTATTTTTTAGGTGTAATGAAAATGGCTTCGCAAAATAGGAGCTCTAAGCGAGCTCAACCATTTGTAACTTCGACTTGTTTTAAAACAGAATTAAGCAAGCTGATTGCAAAATGTCTACCGAGTATGAATCAATTTTATAGCTCTGATGGTTTAGATAATCTGGATATCGATCAAGGTTATAGCAAACAATATGATTGTGATAAATATTGGCACAGCAAACATTAAAAAATGATGCCTAGCTCATGCTAGGCATTCATCAATAGCTATTGACCATATTTTACCTTAGGTTTACTGCCCGGTAATGAGCCCACATAAAAAGTTCCGCCTGGTGATTGAGTAGTTTCCTTCCTCTGTAAAAAATCTCTCATATTAAGTATTGGCTCGGCATCGTCTTCTACGGTTGCATCAAAATCAAATCGCCCTAGCCCAATATCTATAGGTTGAGATGGGATAGGGATCCCTGCCGGCTTTTGATTAGATTCGCTTTCGCCTTTTTTGGGGCCCTCTTTTAATGACATACTTACCTCATCTTTGTTGCTTATCTTGCCTAAGTAATTCAGGCAAGTACCTACCTACATTTAAAGACTGAGCATACCATAAACACATGTTTTATATGAAGTTAACCTTTAAAAAATTGAAACCGCCCTTATCCTAAACCTCTATAATATCCACAAATCGTGTGGATAAAATTGTAGATGGACTGGTTAAATGGCGTTATGAATGCATTTTTTTATTTCTAATCAATATGTTACAATATTGAGCAATAATTGAACAATCGTGAGGTTTAGGCATGGGACTAATGTTGTTGTCGTCAATACCTTTAGCTGTCTTACTCCTATGGGGTAGACGACTTTCTGGTAAGTCAAATTTTTGGCTAGGGATACTTTCGATCCCATTCTTTATACAATTGGCCTTCTATGGCCTCATTCTCGGTATTGGCTTAGTCGTCGCTTTCACCTTGGTATGGCAGCTTCAAAAATGGCGAGCCAAACGAAACTTCAAGAAAAACCCAGTTGAGATTCTATACAACACCAGGCGGTAAATTCTCATAAGCAGCTAATAGGTTTAAACAAACCGATGGTTTAACTTGTAATGTATGTAACTTTATATAAAATACTAACTCAAGTTTACTCTTAAGCTATACAGGAACAGTTTGTCATGACTTTCGCACCACTTATTCAAGGATTTGGTTTAACCATGAGCCTTATTATTGCGATTGGCGCGCAAAATGCTTTCGTATTAAAGCAAGGTTTACGCAGGCATCACCCATGGATGATAGCCAGCATATGCATCCTTTCTGATTGCCTACTCATCGGGGCTGGTGTCTATGGCTTTGGCTTTCTCATAGAAGAAAGTCCAGATCTGATGATTTGGTTTAGAATTATCGGTGCAAGCTTCTTATTCATGTATGGCCTAAAATCGCTCATGGCAGCACGAAAAGCCCAAGGTTTAGAAGTCAAAACGAGTCTTCATCCCCCCAAAAAGTTAACGACGATACTTGCGCTGTTAGCTTTTACATTTCTTAACCCGCACACTTATCTTGATACAATGGTTCTCATTGGTGGAACCGGTGCGCAATATCCTGTCAATGAGCAACTTTTATACGTGATTGGCGCACTCATTGCTTCAAGTATTTGGTTTGTAGGCCTAACTTTTGGTGCTCAAAAACTAGCTCCTCATTTTCAAAAAGCTCGAACTTGGCAGATTTTAGATATTGGTATTGGAGTTCTTATGTTTGTCATTGCGACAACCCTGCTCATGCCTCTGTTCCATCATAGTTAACTAGTAAACTATTTGAGCTCTCGGAGTGCTATATCTAACAACTAGAAGTATGTTACGTTAGAGCCTCGATTAGAAATTTGAGGGCACAATGCTTCCGTCATTTATTAAAACGCCATTAATTCAATCTATTCCTTTGTCGGAACTTTTAGGCAAAAATGTATACCTGAAGCTTGAAATGTTACAGCCCTCCGGCTCGTTTAAAGATAGAGGGATAGGCCATCTATGTGATGTTCTAGCGAAAGAAGGTAGCCGTGGATTTGTTTGCTCATCAGGTGGTAATGCAGGTATGGCGGCAGCTTATGCGGGCAAACGACTTAACCTTCCTGTTCATATTTTTGTCCCAAACAGCACCTCTTCTGAAATGATCAAAAAGCTTCATACGACAGAAGCTCATATTGTCTTACATGGTGAAAGTTGGGACGAAACAGATGAGCAAGCTCGCCAAGAAGCTAAAAATCTCGACTTTAGCTACATTCCTCCCTTTGACCATCCATTAATCTGGGAAGGATACGAGAAAATCATTGAGGAAATATATGAACAAGGTATAAAGCCTGACGCTTTTGTGCTGGCAGTTGGTGGAGGCGGACTATTAACTGGGCTTATCCAGGGATTAAAAAAGTCGAAGTCAAATCCAAGTCAAACAGCTATCCTGACAGCGGAAACACGTGGAGCAGCCTCTTTGGCGTTATCACTCGAGCAGAGCAAACATATTACTTTAGATAAAATAAGCACAGTTGCAACAACGTTAGGCGCAAAAAGAGTTGCTGCTCAAGCATTTAAAGAAGCTAGCAACTATCCTGTTCAGCCACAAATTGTTAGTGACGAAGATGCCATTAGGGCATGTATAAGATTCTCAGAGCAACATAAGCTACTCGTTGAGCCTGCTTGCGGCGCGGCTCTTAGTGTCATTTACCAACCTTCAGAGATCTTTGATAAGTATAAGAATATATGTGTCATTATATGTGGAGGTAACGGCGTTAGCCCAAAATTATTAGAAAAATGGGCTAATCAATTTAGCATAAATACTTAACCGCCTATTAGCGGCCATTTTAAATGTTGCTTCTCAAGCCATCTATATAGAGAACATAGTTTACTGACAAACCAACATAAAAATTTTAAACAAGGCTATACAACTCTAGACATTTTAACTTTGTGGGTGCAACATTAGTAGATTGACCATACAAGAATCAATCTTTCGGGAATCTATGTGTTTGAAGATCAGCGGCGTGATTTGGTTAAAAACCTACAAAAAAAAGGTATTCATGAGCCACGCGTCCTCAAAGCGATAGGAAGCACAGCCAGAGAGAACTTTGTTCCTCAACAAAACTATGCGTCAGCTTATCTAGATCAAGCACTTCAAATAGCTAAAAATCAGACAATATCACAACCCTACATCGTCGCCTTAATGACGCAAAGACTTGCAAGCCATCATCATATTCAAAAAATACTAGAAGTTGGTACAGGATCAGGCTATCAAAGCGCTATTTTATCCCAAGTATTTGAGCAGGTATTTACGGTTGAGCGGATCCAAACACTTCTGCAGTCAGCAAGAAATCTTTTCAAAACACTCAAATTAAACAATATTGAATGCCAGCACTCTGATGGTTACTATGGCTGGCAGGAGCATGCTCCCTTCGACGGTATCATCGTCACGGCGGCACCACCTGAGCTGCCCACAAAACTTCTTGAGCAATTAAATCCAAACCACGGCATTCTAATGATTCCCATAGGCTCTGGTCAAACTCATATTCTCTGGGAAATCACCAGGATTGGTGACACCTATAAAAAGGAAGAAATAGAAACCGTGCGCTTTGTACCTATGGTAGAAGGGATTACACCATGAAACTCTATCTGATTCGACACGGAGAAGCCGTATCAAGCATAGAAGATCCAGAGCGACCCTTGTCTAACATAGGTCAACAAAACATTGAACGTCTAGGTCAATGTTTAGCTAAAACAGCTATGCCTATCGATTATATATGGCACAGCCCGAAACAAAGAGCGGTTCAAACAGCTCAAACCATCGCAAACTATACCAAGCCAAATTTTATTTCAACGCACGACGAGCTATTGCCTAATGACGACATTGAGGGCACCATCAATCTTATCCAAGCTTGCCGCGCCAATACCATGATAGTCGGTCATTTACCCTTTTTAGGTGAGCTGGCTTCAGCGCTAACGCGCAGTACTTTTTTTCAGTTTCAACCAGGCAGCTGCTTATGTCTTGAGGGCGCTCGAGATATATGGTCAATTGAATATTTTTTTAATTCAGATGTTAGTCTTTAAACCTGCACATAAGGATGTGTCTTGAAAATTTCTTTCGTCAAGCGCAAAGGTCCAAAGGAGGTTCAATACAAACCTTATCCTATTGA
>CAYGPI010000001.1:92648-95994 GCA_964351745.1 uncultured Francisellaceae bacterium | reverse complement strand
CGCCAAAGTAGATTTGAGAGTCGTTAGAATTGATAATGCCGAGCATGTCGAAGGTGCCGATAAACTCTTAAAATTTACTTTAGATTTAGGTGGCGAAAAGAGACAAGTTTTTGCTGGCATTAAATCAGCTTATGATCCAGCAGACCTTATTGGGAAAATGACTGTGATGGTCGCTAATCTTGCCCCAAGAAAGATGAGATTTGGCCTTTCAGAAGGTATGGTCTTAGCAGCAGGCCCAGGCGGTAAAGATCTCTTTATTCTAAATCCCGATGACGGGGCACAACCTGGCATGCGAGTGAAATAAGTGGCTCAAAATATTCCAAACCTCATTGCTATGGTGGATAACTTATTGCCGCAGACTCAATGTGAGCGCTGTGGCTACAAGGGTTGTAAGCCTTATGCTGAAGCTGTGGTCCGAGATAATGAAGCCATTAATCTATGTCAACCTGGTGGCCAAATCACAACCGACCTCATCGCTAAGAATCTTGGAAAAAAAACAATACCGGTGACTGTCAGCCCACAGCACTATGTGGCGGTAATCAATGAAGACAATTGCATTGGATGCACGAAATGCATTCAAGCCTGCCCTGTCGATGCCATTGTCGGTGCTTCGCAAATGATGCACACCATCATCGAAAGCGACTGCACTGGGTGTGAACTATGTTTACCGCCTTGCCCAACACACTGTATTGATATCGTTAGCAAAAATGAGGAGCCTTATCATCCAATCAAGCAAGCTAGCCAAGGTAAAGCGACCTATTTTAAACAACGGTTTATCGCACGCAAAGAGCGGCTTGCCAAACAGCTAGCCAATAAGAGTCGCCAAACACAAAAAAAGAAACAGGTTGATTTCAAAGCAGAAATTCAAGCAAGCTTAAACCGAGTTCAGCAAAAACGAGCCCTAGCGAATGAATCCACAAACACGTCTAGAGATATTTAAACGATTTAAAGCTGCGGATCCCAACCCAACAACAGAGTTGGTATACCGCAGCCATTTTGAGCTACTTTTTAGCGTCATCTTGTCAGCCCAAGCAACCGATGTAAGCGTTAACAAGGCTACTAAACCACTTTACAAAAAATATAATACACCTCAAAAAATTTTGGATTTAGGTCTTGATGGCTTAAAAAGTTATATCCAAACGATTGGCTTGTACAACACGAAAGCCCAAAATATCATGAAGACTTGTCAAATGCTTGTTGATAAACATGCGGGTGCTGTGCCAGATACCAGAGAAGCGTTAGAAGCGCTACCCGGCGTCGGGCGCAAAACGGCTAACGTGGTGCTCAATACAGCCTTTGGCATGCCAACGATGGCAGTTGACACTCATATCTACAGAGTGTCCAATCGTACGAATCTAGCGCCAGGTAAAACTGTGGTCGATGTTGAAAAGAAATTAATGAAGGTTATCCCTAAAGACTACCTTTTAGATGCGCATCATTGGCTCATTTTGCATGGCCGCTATATTTGTGTTGCACGAAAACCCAAGTGCCACCTATGTCCTATTATGGATTTATGCGAATTTGAAGATAAATTAGCATAGCGCACATTCTTAGCGCTAAATCATATCTTATGCCACTACTTATATCGCTGTCAGATGGCTATGGATTTAAAAGCTTTCTATGCTCTAGACTTCATTATTTGCTCTTTCGAACTAGTCTTTTGAGAGACGCTATTGGCTCATGATCACTTGAGATCTCTTCTTCTGAAAAAGAGGCTGTAAGAGGTCTTGGCGATATTGATAATACAATTGCCTCTCTGCAAATGGGAGATACTTTTTGTCTTCTTGGCGTGATAGAGCTCATGTCTTGACCTTGTAACACAGAGGCATCAAGATCTGATTGCTGCGGTATCGCTAAAACTGGAATACGACCTTTTTCCCCTTGCATAGGACTTGCTGAATGGCTAATTGTGGCTGCGCGATCTTGGGCAGAATTTTCTTCTGAGTCACAAAGAAGTAAATCCGACAGTCGACGGGATAAATGATCTGTGGCATAGAAGTGATAACGCATCTCTAATCGTGCCTGTGCTTGCTCCCTAAGATAAATATTACAGGTCTCTAGACCATCGCGTCCCCAGTCTTGAAAAACAGAGCGCTTAACCAGCTGATCGCTTTCTTGGCTAAGAGCTGCTTGACTAAAAGAAGACTTATGATTGCTTCGTAGCGGCAACGCATTATATCCATGCTCCATATCATACATAGTCAAAGTTGAAATATGGAAAGTAGTTAGACCGTCTCTTGAAGAAGAAAAGGACTCTTTTAGGTACGAAAACAATGCATTCTGGTTATCGAAGTAAGCATAAAAGCAAACCAAGCCATTTTCGCCGAACACTTTTTTTAAGTTATCCATCAACAGACCTAAATGATCTAGATCTTTCTTATTATTTCCTTTCTGCTCTATTCTTTTAAGTTGAAACTCCACATACTTGATCATTTGAAATAACTTATTAAGCGCTTTCCGATCGCTCTCTAAATTTAGTGCATGATTATCTGAGCTGGCGCTGTCAAGCATTGGTTGATTGCCTTCAAATTATTTTTAACAACTATACCATATGAAATTCTGATTTTAGAGAGTACAAGGAGCTTTGTTAGCAGCCAGTCATATTATGTGACAAATCGATCTTAAGCTGTGAACTATTCACTAATGGTGCTATGGCTCTTAAACCCTGTGCACCGATTTGGTTATAGGCAAGCTGGACCACCTTAATAGAAGTTAAGCTTAAAGCTCTAATAACATCAACGACAGCGGCTCCAATAGCATTCCTAGATAAATCAATCTCAATGATCTTAGAGTCCTTTAATGATTCAACTAGCGCGAGCGCGCCTAGTGGCCCTATGGCATTGTGACTTACTTTAAGACATGTGACTTCAAGCCCAGCAAGTGCTTGTGCAATAAGTGGCGCTGTTTTGCTATCAATATTTTTATTAGAGAAATCAAGTGTTTTAACTTGGTTCTCAGTGATGATTGAGCGCAGCAATCCAAAGTCGTAGTTTTGAATTTGTTCAATCATATGAGTCGATGGGAAATATATCATTTTTATTATTGTCTCCCCGTTAATAGTAAGCCCTCTGGCTACTTTCCAGGGCCATATTAACCCCAAAGATGGCTAAGTACAAGATTCAATGGATAAAATTGGCTAAATATCTGATAAGCGAGCCTAAAAGTTATAAAACAAACGCATATCAAACCCTCCTCTTATAACCAATTCAATGCTCCTGGATTCTGCCTGTCCCTTTTCACTCTGGATTCTGCCTGTCCCTATTAAAAGATTAAAATAACTTTAATAATAAACACAATTATAAAAAAAAATAAAACTTAAGTAAATTGATTTACTATTTTGCTTACC
>CAYGPI010000001.1:65129-92638 GCA_964351745.1 uncultured Francisellaceae bacterium | reverse complement strand
CCTTTTCACTGCTGCCTGTCCCTTTTCACTGCCTGTCCCTTTTCAAACTCAGGAATTCTGCCTGTCCCTTTTATACCTTTTATATTGCTTTCTGCCTGTCCGTTTTATAATAAGAATCTTGCCTGTCCCATTTAATAGCTCTAATCTAAGAGACATAGTTTTTAACGTGTAATTAGCTAAGGTATAACTACTTGACTAACAAACTAGATGTGGCAAAACAATACGCAAGAGATCTCATGGCCGGTTTAACGGTTTCTCTAGCACTCGTTCCAGTTTCTGTCGCTTTTGCCTTTATGGCTGGTGTTAGCCCATCCTACGGCCTGTACTGCAGTATCATTGTTGGGCTTATTTCATCCCTTGTTGGTGGGCGACCAGGCATGATTACAGCAGCAACAGGCGCATTGGCTGTTGTGATGGCAACCTTAGTTTCTGAATACGGCGTTGAATACCTGATGGCAGCAACCATGCTCATGGGCGTGTTTCAAATCGCTGCAGGCTATCTCCACCTGGGTAAGTTCATTCGTCTCGTGCCAACACCTGCTATCTATGGCTTTGTCAACGGACTTGCCATCGTCATTTTCATATCACAACTTGAGCATTTTAAAACCTATGCACCAGACGGCTCTTCACACTGGATTACTGGTAAAAATTTATACTACACCTTAGCCATTATCGGCCTCACCATGTTCGTCATACATTTTTTCCCAAGAATCACAAAAGCCATTCCCGCTTCTCTAGTTGGAGTCGTTGCGGTAACCATACTTGTTACAGCCCTTCAAATTGATGTCAAAACAGTCGGTGATGTCGTCGATATGGCAGGCACTTTGCCAAGTTTCCATTGGCCCAATATCCCCTGGGGGGTTGAAGCAGCCAAGACGATTCTACCCTATGCGCTCATTCTTGCCGCAATTGGGCTTATCGAATCACTGATTACCATGTCTCTAGTTGATGATATGACAAAGTCTCATGGCCGCAGTAACAAAGAGTGCCTTGGACAAGGCTTCGGCAATCTCACCGCAGGACTCTTTGGCGGGTTTGGGGGGTGCGCCACGGTTGGCCCAACAATGATTAATATCAAATCAGGTGGGCGTGGGCGTTTGTCTGGCGTCACCGCTGCGCTATTAGTCTTAGTGTTTATGCTTTTTGCTGACAAACTAATAGCTGTCGTGCCTGTTGCAACACTTGTTGGCCTCATGTTCATTGTGGTTATTTCGACATTTGCTTGGTCAACTTTTAGAATTATTCACAAAATCCCTAAGTCCGATGCCTTTGTTCTAATCGCTGTTACCATTATCACAGTTTTTGAAGATTTAGCCTTAGCTGTGTGTATTGGTGTTATTTTATCCGCTTTAGTCTTTGCCTGGGAACATGCTAAAAATACTGGCGTTAGGATTTTTCTCTCACAAGGACAAAAAACCTACAAAATTTATGGTCCTCTCTTTTTTGGCTCGGTCAAAACTTTTAGTGACTTTTTTGAACCAGAAACTGACCCAAAACGTGTTAATATTGATTTTAAGCACTCAAGAGTCTGCGATCATTCAGCCATAGAAGCGATTGATAATCTAGCAGAAAAATATCTAGAAGCAGATGTTGAATTACATTTGTTGCACTTAAGCCCTGACTGTAAACTTCTCCTAGCCAAGGCTTCAGAGCAGGTTGATGTCGATATAGACACAGATCCAACCTACCATATTATGACTGACAAACTAGATTAAAGGTCTACAAGGAGCCTTGTCTTGATGACACTCAGATCTTGAAGCACTCGCACCACCAGCACTAGCGGCTGAGCGAGCTACGTACATAGGAAGATAGGCTTCATTCTCTTCTAAAGGACATGATTGCGTCTCACTGCCACTTTGTGAGCTAAACTCTTGCCTGCGAAGTTTCTTTCTAGTTGAAAGTTTTGTGAAAAGCTCGTGAAACTCATTATGATCTAGATCTAAGTCTTGCGCTGTAAAACCTGAATAAATAGCAATGCAATTAAATGTGTCATCTGTATCCGTTAATAACTCACTCCCAGTCTGAGAAAATTTAATATTAAAATCAAAACTTTCCTCAGTACCATCACTATTGACGATAGCACCACACAACATCATATAAGCCGTAGGCAACAAACCTTCAGGACAAGGATAATCATCAGATCCTATGAAGACTTGAGCTATCTGGAAAGCTCTTATGTTCACGGCTTGTGTATTATCATTTTGCTGGAAGACAGGGGCTTGGACAATAAGTCTCACACTCTCATCTAAATATGAGATCATCTGCGCCATCCAAGCTTCGTCTGTCGTCACATCTGACCAAGAATTTTCACGCAGCACCATAAAATGCTCAAACATTGAGCAGATACAACCACCATCTCTTGCAGTCATTTGAATGTGAGAAGCCCCAGCTTTCACAAAAGCTTGATTCAAATAATCAAAACACTCTCTTTCAAGTTTTGGATAATTAAAAGGCGTATCTTCAAATTTTACAGAGTTAAGCATCTAAAATTCCCCATATAGGCGTCGCTTGCGTGAAATATTGGAGTATTATACTAGAAAATCTTCTTATCACCAAAGCCAAAATGTTAGGTAACTATCCATAATGTCAGTTTTTTAGACCGTCTCATCCATTCATCAAAAAATTATTTATGACTTTCTACTCAGGCGCTTTAAAGCTGGCAAAGCCTTTAATGCCGCCAATCTGCCCGCTTCATAGTAGTTTTCAAGGTGTGTATCATCAAACATTGAACTTGTATCGAAAAGTGGCTGAATCACAACGTCCGCTTGATCAACTTGATACTTAGTCAAAGCAATATAAGAAAGCCACAAACTTCTATCTGCCAAATCAAAGCTTCCAACGACTCTTCTAGGTTGTACAACAGCACCAATATCTACAGCAATAATTTTTTTAGCACCAAGCGCTTTGGCAACCTCAACGGGTACAGGACTTATGACACCGCCATCAACCAACATGCGATCGTAGATAAGAACAGGTGCAAAAACAATAGGAATAGCACTTGAAGCATGAACAGCAGGAATAATTGGGCCCGAGCGCAAGGTTAAAATTTCGCCCTTTTGCACATCTGTTGTCACCACAGCAATCGGTATTTTCAAATCATTAAAAGTATACGAAGTAATATTTCTTTGTAAATATTTTTTTAAACCACACCCATTTGCAAAACCGCCAATACCCCACAACATTCTCAAACTAGAATAAAAGTTTAAATCAAGAACATCCCACTTTCTAACGTTGATCATCTTTTCTTTTAACTTAACACTATTTGGCTCATCAGCATAAATCGCAGCGGCAACGCTGCCAATACTCGTACCAACGATGAAGTCAAAAGGGATATTGTTTTCTTCTAAAACGCTAATCACACCAGCATGAGCTAAGCCTCGTGCACCACCGCCACCAAGCACTAAAGCTATCTCATTAGATTCCCAAGGACTCACTGGTGGAATATCTGTCGGCATATAGTTATAAGTGGCTAAATTACCGCAAGCCGTTAACCATAAACAAATCACAAAAAGACTAAGCGCCCTAAAAATCATAAGTTGGATCCAAACAGTTGCAGCATAATTACCCTGTTTGGCAAATGTTAACGCATTGCGTCTCCATAGGAAAGAAACACAAAATAACTCAGGTCGCCAACATACCTGACTCTATCTGTATAATAAAACCTCTACTCGACGATTTTTAGCTCGTCCTTTTGCCGTTTTATTTTTAGCCAAAGGTTTTCTATCTCCTAGACCTTTGATTTTAATAAGATCTGGCGACACACCTTGATCGACTAAATAGTCTTTAATAAACCAAGCTCTTTCGTATGACAATCGCCTATTCGCAGTAAAAGAGCCGACTGAATCTGTATGACCTTCAATTTTTATCTTGTAAATGCCTGTGTCATTATTCACAAATTCAGCAATGTGATTTAATTTTTGCTCAGTTTCAACACTAAGCGCTTTGCTTGCAGAGTTAAATCTTATGATTGATTTTTTTAGATCTTGAAAAGTATAGGGTACTAACTGCTCGACACAAGCTAAATAATCTTGATAAGCCCCATGAAAATTGGTCGGCGATAAGGCGATCCTATCTTGAGATTGAGATTGTTTGTTTGTGCTGGTGTTGGCAGGCTTAAAATCAAAATTTGTCAGAAAACCTTTGTCCAAATTATCTAAGATTTGATATACGGTCATCTTTGTCAATTTTATGGGCGTTAAGCCCGTTTGCGCTGAAACACGCGCCAGTGGCTGGGTCTGCTTGCTTCTTGCCCAAGAAGGCTTGCTCAAACTGATCCTAATATCACCCTGAATTAAACGCCCCATGGTTGCTTTTAAGGCAAAGGTTTGCCGCTCACCAGATCGCTGCTCAAAGATCCCCTCCCCATAGCCAGGAATCTCATGGTTTAGATGGCAAACCAATTTTGAGGTTTGAGCTTCCCACTTCGAATTATCATGCGCAGCCATAAAAGTCGTGGCCTGAGTCATCGGCGCTATGAAAATTAAGCAAAAATAAGTTAAAATGCTGTACTTCACTGATTGATAACTCATACTCATCTACCTAAATGGATAAACCTTCTACATGAATACATACCAGCTCACAGCACCTGATGATTGGCATATTCATTTACGGGATGACTCCTTCTTAAAAGTCACGGCCAACGACGCGGCTAGCTCATTTAAACGTGCAATCATTATGCCAAACCTACTCCCCCCCATTACAAATGTTCAGATGGCAAAAGGTTACTATACACGCATTCTTGAAAGCTTAGAGCCAGGGACTCAATTCGAGCCTAAGATGACACTCTATCTCAACGAAGAAGTCACTCCCGCTCAGGTAAGATTAGCTCATGATGAGCCTTGTGTAACGGCTATCAAATGGTACCCTAAAGGCGTCACGACCCATTCTGAAAAGGGGATCAGCGACATTAAGCAGCATTATGATACGTTGCAAGCTATGTCTGAGGCGAATATGCCCCTATTGATCCACGGCGAAGTCTCAAGAAATGATGTCGATATTTTTGAACGCGAACCACTATTTCTTAAAGAAGAGCTTGCTCCTCTCATTAAAAATTTTCCGAAACTAAAGATTGTGCTTGAACACATATCCACACAACAAGCGGTTGAGTTCGTCGAAACGGCACCCAACAATGTTGCCGCAACCATCACCGCTCATCATTTATGGATTAATCGCAATGATTTGCTTTCTGGTGGTATTAAACCTCATTACTATTGTTTGCCGATCGTCAAAAAATTATCTGACCAAAAAGCACTTCTAAACGCTGCAACTAGCGGCAATCCTAAATTTTTCTTAGGCACCGATAGTGCACCGCACTCACAAAAAACCAAGCAAAGTGCATGCGGATGTGCAGGTATTTACACAGCACCTTTTGCTATCCCCTTATATGCCCAATGTTTCGAAAAGGCTAACGCTATCGATAAACTTGAAGCTTTTGCTTCACATTTTGGTGCTGACTTTTATTGTTTACCTAGAAATCAAGAGAGCATAACTTTGATCAAAAATACTTGGACCGTCCCTGAGCAACTACCCTATGGCGAAGAAACTTTAATTCCTTTTATGGCAGGTCAAACGCTTGACTGGCAAATAGAGGGCAACTCTCATGGCTAAGCATCCTTTCAGTCAACGTTTTAGAGGCTTTATGCCTATTGTCGTCGATGTTGAAACTGGTGGCTTCGACTCCAAAAAAGATGCGCTTTTAGAAGTGGCCATGCAACTTGTTGATATGGACGATGAGGGGTTACTTATACCTGGTGTGATAAAATCTCATCATATCATCCCCTTTGAAGGAGCTAACCTTGATCCAAAAGCACTAGAATTTAATAAAATAGATCCACACCACCCTTTTAGATTTGCTAAAAGTGAAGAGCAAGCTTTGACAGAGCTATTTTCATTTGTCAGTGAGCACATCAAAAAATATGATTGCAGCCGTGCTGTTCTTGTTGGGCACAACGCTTGGTTTGATCTGACTTTTATCTTACAAGCAAGTGTTCGCTCTAAAACCAAGAGCCCTTTTCATAGCTTCACAGCTTTTGATACAGCGACCCTAGGTGGCATTTTTTATGGTCAAACCGTTTTATCTAAAGCTTTAGAAAAAGCACAGATCCCTTTTGATAATAAGTTAGCCCACAGCGCTAAATATGATACTGAAGGAACAACCAAACTTTTTTGCAAAATGATTAATCACTATAAACAGCTTGGTGGCTGGCCTCATATGACAGATGAGGCCTCACCTTCAACTTAATGCTCTTCAACAATTAAATGGTCAGTGATAACTCAGTCGCCTCTCGAATAGCTCTTGTCGCATCTAGCTCTGAAGCCACTGAGGCACCACCAACCAAATGAGTCGTTATCCCTTTATCTTGTAGCGGTTTGTATAGTGTTTTATTGGAACTTTGACCCGCACAAATAACAATGGTATCACAAGGGATAAGTTGCGATTTTCCATTTATTTTAATATGTAAGCCAGTATCATCAATCCTTTCATATTGCACCCCTGAAAGCATTTTAACACCGCCGTCTTTAAGATTAGCTCGATGCACCCAACCTGTTGTCTTACCTAAGGTAGCACCTATTTTTGTCTTCTTACGCTGCATCAGCGTAATCTCTTTCAACGGGGACTTTAATTTCTTATCAATCAAGCCTCCTCGCACTTTCAGAGAGCTATCGATCCCCCAACGCTCAATATAAGCGTCAATCGTTTCAGGATGATCATGTTGCTCTTCCAATAAGAACTCACCAATATCAAACCCAATCCCACCGGCACCAATGATAGCTACCGTTTGACCTACCGGCTTGATTTCTTTAAGAACCTCGACATACGACAACACTTTGGGATGATCGATCCCTGGGATCTGTGGTGTGCGTGGCACAATGCCTGTTGCTAAAATAACCTCATCAAAACCGGCATTCACAAGCATATCAACCGTGACATCTGTATTCATTTTTACGTCAACTTGATAATGCTTTAACTCTTGCTGCTACGTACTCTGCGATTCATTATATTCACATATACCTGGTATATAGTGTGCCTAATTAAATTGTCCACCTAGCTTTTCAATTTTTTCATACAGCGTAACCTGATGACCACGCTTAGCCAAAAGCGAAGCTGCTGCCAATCCGCCAGGGCCAGATCCCACAACCGCCACCTTTTTAATCGTTGATGCTTTGGTCACCACTAATTCTGTTTCGAAGGAAGCAAAAGGATTGACCATACAAGTTGCTCGTCTTTTTTGAAAGATATAATCCAAGCACGCTTGATTACATGCGATACAAGTATTTATTCTATGAGAGTGACCCCGCTCAGCTTTTTTAACCCAATCAGGATCTGCTAACAATGGGCGAGCCATCGACACCATATCAGCGTGGTTTTCTGCTAACACTCGCTCAGCAACATCTGGCATATTTATTCTATTTGTCGTGACTAATGGAATATTGACATGTGGTTTTAAGGCGTGCGTCACCCAAGTAAAAGACGCTCTTGGTACTTGCCTTGCTATGGTTGGAATTCGTGCTTCATGCCAGCCAATACCTGTGTTAATGATAGTCACACCATGCTCTTCTAGCTTTTTGGCTAAACAGATGACCTCTTCCCATGAGCCACCCTCTTCAACCAAATCAAGCATCGATAAACGAAAGATAATAATAAAACGCTCGCCAACTTTATCGCGGCATGCTTTCACCGTTTCTAAGGCAAATCGAATTCTGTTCTCAAAAGCACCGCCCCACTCATCTGTGCGCTTATTGGTGCGAGTCACTAAAAACTGATTAATTAAATACCCTTCAGAGCCCATGATCTCAACCCCATCATAACCAGCCATTTGGGCTAATTTAGTGGTATGGGCGTAATCATTGATGGTGCTCCTAATCGCTCTTGCAGATAAACGTCTAGGAGAAAATGGAGATATCGGGGACTTAATCTTTGAGGGAGCCACGCAAATTGGATGATACCCATAGCGCCCAGAATGCAAAATTTGTAAGCATATTTTTCCATCGACCTCATGCACACCATCTGTTATCAGTTGATGATGAGGTATTTGTTTTGGATTAGTTAGTTTCGCAGAAAAAGGAGCAACCCATCCCTGACGGTTTGGACTAATACCACCTGTGACAATAATACCAACTTGACCTTTAGCTCGCGCCTTATAGAAAGCTGCCATTTTTGAAAAACCATCCGATTCCTCTTCAAGGCCTGTGTGCATGGAGCCCATTAAGACGCGGTTCTTGATTTGTGTGAATCCTAAGTCAAGAGGACTAAGTAAATGAGGATAGTATTGATTCATGCTGCCTTCTAAACATGGTTATGCATAGGCTAGCATGACAAACTTTGGGCGAGTAAGGCACCCGCCCAACGTTTGAAATTTCAGTTATAACGTTTGTGAGTTATTAGCAAGATAACTTGCAACGCCATCTGCTGTTGCTTTCATACCTTCTTTGCCTTTACTCCAATTCGCAGGGCAAACTTCCCCATGCTCTTCATGAAACTGTAGAGCGTCAACTAAACGAATAATTTCATCAATGCTGCGACCAATTGGCAAATCATTGACCATTTGAGAGCGAACAAGCCCGTCTCTATCAATCAGGAAAGCGCCACGAAAAGCAACGGATGCTTCTGGATGCTCAACACCAAATGCTTGAGTGATGCTGTGATTGATGTCTGCAACCATCGTATATCCAACATGCCCAATACCGCCATCATGAATAGCCGTGTTGCGCCATGCTTTATGGGTAAAATGAGAGTCTACGGAGACTGAGATCACCTCAACATCACGCTTTTTAAATTCTTCCATACGGTTATCTAGAGCAATCAGCTCAGAAGGACACACGAATGTAAAATCTAAAGGATAGAAAAATACAATGCCGTACTTTCCTTTTAAAGCCTTATTTAAATTGAATTTTTCGTCAATTTCTCCATTTGCCAAAACGGCAGAAGCAGTAAAATCTGGGACTTTTCTTCCGACTAATATGCTCATATTGACCTCTGTTATGATAAGTGTCCTAAAAGAAGCTGATCCTACCACATAACCTCTTGCTGAGCCATGCACCAATCTTATAGTTCTCATTCCTAATTGACAACGATTCTCATTTGTATCTATACTTTATTTAACCAAGGAAGGAACAAGATTATGTACATTTGTCTCTGTCGCGCGATAACCGATGACGAAATTAAACAAGCCATTAGCTCAGGCTCAAATTGTGTGGAAGCACTGCAGCACGAACTTGGTGTCTCAACTCAATGCGGACAATGCCTAGAGAGTGTTCAAGAAATTTTACATCAATATTTAATGGATGAAATTCCAAACCAGGCGCAAGCCTGCTTTTTACCTGTTGTGTTAAAGCAGAGTTAAATCAATACTTATAAATTAGTAGACATATAAGGCCTTGACTCCAAGATGAGAGTCTATGAAAATAGTCCCCTACAGATATTAGTTAGTGCGATAATCAACTTACGGGGTTTTCATGAAAGGCAAAGCAAATGTCATCTCAGTTTTAAACAAAGTTCTAGCCAATGAACTTATCGCCATCAATCAATATTTTTTACATGCTCGGATACTTAAAAACTGGGGCTTTGAGAAACTGGCCGCAAAAACCTATGAAGAATCTATTGACGAAATGAAGCATGCAGAAGTTCTTAATGATCGGATCCTGTTCCTTGAAGGGCTTCCTAATATGCAAGATTTAGGGAAACTTAGGATAGGCACCCATGTTTTAGAAATCTTAGAATGTGACCTTAAATTAGAAGAGCAAGCTATCCCAGATATTGTGGAAGGCATTAAAGTAGCAGAAAAAGAAGCTGACTTTATCACAAGAGATCTCCTTCAAAAAATTCTAGAAAGTGAAGAAGAGCATTACGATTGGCTTGAAACACAAATTGAATTATTCAGCAAGCTTGGCGAACAAAATTATCTACAAACCCAAGTTTAAGGCACGCCATAAAAAAGCCCATCAACATAACCATTGATGGGCTTTTTTATGCGAAAGCAATCTACAGATTAAGCAGATGCTGTCGGTGGCGTATTCCCAAATTTCTCATTAAAAATTTGAGTTAAATGAGAGCGGCGCTGCTCAATAAGCTTACTTGCTTCAGAAGCATCGTAATAAGTATAAGCAAGACCTGGCATCCAAAATAAGAATGACGCAACATTCGTGCCGGTTAAGCCTTTGTTATCTTTAATCTCTTTTTCGCTTTTATCCAATTTTTGAATTTCGGCTAAAATCTGATTACGACTTAATTCATTATCACCCATTTGAACAACTTGTGTCTTAGGCGAAGTGGCACAAGCAGCTACTAACAATAGAGCAAGTCCAACAGCGATACTTTTAAATACTAAGTTCATATTAAGGTTTCCAACTATTATTTTAACAACAGCATTCTATCGGAAACATTTGTTACCAACAACTTTATGCCTTAAAAACCACTAATTATTAGTCAGAAAACTCGACTGCACTTGGTGCTTCTGCTTTAAGCCCTGCTTTTTCAATAGTCTGTGCAAGTTCACCATTTTCGTATAGTTCAGTGATAATGTCACAACCACCAATCAACTCACCTTTGATGTAAAGCTGGGGAAACGTAGGCCACTGAGCATATTGAGGTAAAGTAGAGCGAATATCTGGATTCTCTAAGATATTAACAAAGGTATATTTGGCGCTGCAAAGCTCCAAGATACGTGCAACTTGCGCTGAAAATCCACATTGTGGGAACTGCGCAGTTCCTTTCATGTATAAAATCATCTCGTTATTTTCAATTTGAGACTTAATGCGTGCTAGGGTATCCATGTTTATATAACCTCTTAATCATGTTGTGCGTGCATTCTAGACGTTTTTGGAAAAAATTCCCACTTGCGTCTGAGACTTGTCACGCCTAGACTGTCACTATTTTGTAATTATCTCATGCATTTTACCACCAAGCTAGTAAGAGGACAAAATGACAATAGAATTGCCAAGCCTTCCCTATGAAATGGATGCTCTAGAGCCACACATCTCACGCGAAACCCTAGAATTCCATTATGGTAAGCACCACCAAGCTTATGTGCACAACTTAAATAATTTTATTGCTGGCACTGAGCACGAAAATAGCCCCCTAGAAACTATCGTGAAGAACTCTGACGGGGTTATTTTTAATAATGCTGCTCAAATTTGGAATCATACTTTTTATTGGAACAGCCTAAGCCCCAATGGTGGATCCGAGCCAACTGGCGCATTATTAGAAGCCATTAACAGTGCTTTTGGAAGCTTCTCAGTATTTAAAGAAAAATTCACTCAAGTTGCTGCAACAACCTTTGGATCTGGTTGGGCATGGCTTGTTCAGAAAGCAGATGGCACATTAGATATCGTTTCCACTAGTAATGCCGCAACACCCTTAACTGATGACGTCACACCTCTCTTAACATGTGATGTGTGGGAGCATGCTTATTACATTGATTATAGAAACGCACGGCCAAAATACATTGAGTCTTTTTGGAATCTAGTTAACTGGGATTTTGCGTCAAGCAATCTTGCATAAAAACAAGAGCAAAAGAAAGAGCCCATGGGCTCTTTCTTTTACATGAAAGGCTAGGAGATCATATGGAAAGCGCATTATTTGATACCTATAATAGAAGTGAGATTACTTTTTCTCATGGCCAGGGTGCGTGGTTATCGGACATGGAGGGCCACCAATACTTAGATTTAAGTAGTGGCCTTGGTGTCAATGTCCTTGGACACAACCATCCAAAATTAATACCTGTGCTGCAAGCTCAACTTCAAAAAATGATTCATATCTCAAACAGTTTTCAAATACCAGAGCAAGAAAAGCTTGCACAGAAATTATGCGCCCTCTCCGGATTAAATAAAGCATTCATTTGTAACACGGGCGCAGAAGCGAACGAAACTGCCCTCAAACTAGCTCGCAGACATGCTAAAAACAAAAACATTAAGCGGCCTACAGTCATTGTCATGGAAAATGCATTCCATGGTCGCTCACTAGCCACGCTATCAGCCTCTTCATCTAGACAAATACAAGCCGGATTTGAGCCTCTTGTCGAGGGATTTGTACGAGCACCATTTAACCAAATTGAAGCCATACAACAGATAGCAGACCAACGCGATGATGTTGTGGCTGTCATGCTAGAGCCTATCCAAGGCTATGGTGGTATTCATCAAGCCTCTGCAAGTTACTTGATCGCTTTAAGAAAGATATGTGACAATCATGATTGGTTGCTTATTGCCGATGAAATTCAATGTGGGCATGGCCGTACTGGCACCTATTTAAGCACACAACACGCCAACGTCACGCCTGACATTGTAACACTGGCCAAAGGCCTTGGTGGCGGTATCCCCATTGGTGCTTGCTTGACCAATCATAGCATTGCACAATATATGCAAAAAGGATCTCATGGCACCACCTTTGGAGGCAATCCTTTTGCAAGCCTTGCTGCCATCACCACGCTTAACATTTTAGAAGAAGACAAACTTTTGTCAAAGGTTCAAAGCAACGGAGAGCTATTCAAAGAAACCCTAAAAGAAATGCTTAGAGCAAATAGTATTGTTCAAGATATTAGAGGCCAAGGGTTTATGATAGGAATAGAGCTAACCATACCAGCACTTCCGGTTAAAGAAAAAGCTAAAGAATATGGATTATTAATTGACACCACCGCAGGTCATGTCATTAGATTACTACCACCCTATATTTTATCAAGGAAAGAAATTCAGCAAGCCTCTGACAAGCTGGTAAAAACATTGCTGTATTTTTCCAAATCATGATCTATGGCATTTTTAACTCAAAAGCCTCACCAAACTCTCGCTATCTAGTACAACATTGGCTTTCAGAAATACGAAAATTGATAGATAGTATTGACTGGGTCAAAGGCTGTATTGAAATACAGACCATCACACAAGTCGATCAATCTTATGAATTCCAGCTTCGTAAATACCAAGCATTAAAACGCCAATACTGTAATCTTATTGCGCAAGAGGAAAGAATCCAACAACAAATTCTTATCAATGAACAAGCATATCAACAACAAAAATTTTATGAAGATATGTTAACCTTATTTGACAACATGGTTTTAGAACATACTCAACCGACCAACACCACTGGCGAATCTAGCAACAACCATGCTAATCATTCAAGGCTTATCGAGCGACATCGTGAAGTCCAACACTTAATGAGTTCCATCAAGCATCAACTCATTGTAACGGAAGAAACTCTAACCATTGCTTACGAAAATAAAAAGCGGATGATTGAGGACCTTTCAAGATCCCAAGCACAAAAAGTACTCCCTTTGATCATTCGAGCTCAATCCATCTGTGCACAGCAGTATGACAAAATTGAATCTCTCTTTCTTTGTGATGAGATGAAAGGGGAAACATTCTTATGTTTCATCAAGCATTTTCATGATTTGCTACAAAAAATAGAGTTTGAGCGGCAAGACAAACACTTGCTCGCGTTAATGAAAGAAAGACATGAAACTAAACTAGATTCATTTGATAGCGCACAGTTAACGCGCTTTGAAAAAATAAAATCCATCACTAGCGCATTAATCCATATGCCACCAACCGCCACCAACCAATGGCAAGAAAATGGGCTTCACTTGGCCGCCAAAAGTTTAGATCTAGGGCTTGTTGAGATTTACATCAAATTAGGTTTAACCCCTCATACACCTAATATCTTTGGGATCACGGCACTGCAAATGGCGCAACGGTCTCAAGATGAAGGCAAAGATCAGGTCATTAACTTTCTAAGACTAGCCATGCAAAAAAAAGCTCTAAACCTCAGTTCACGGTCTTTAGCGGCGACTAGCAATCCACGTTGAAATCCATATATTTGAGCCTGTTAAATTAACTTCTTCCAGGCCGTTTGCTACTCTTACTAGGGCTATCTACTAACGATGTCGTGGCTTCATGATTATCTGCAACGGTCGGTCGGCTCTCTAACAAAGTCTCTTGTTTCTGCTGTCGAATATCTGCTAGCTCAGCTCTTGATTCTTTGAGTCCTTTTTCCATATCCTGGATGACTTTATCCAAAGAAGAAGCCTCTTGCCATCTTTCAATATGTTGATCTCTTCTCTCTAGATTATCAAAATCCACTTCTGGAGCGTGACGCTCAAGCCATGCAGCTTCATAGGCTTTTAAGCATGCTTGTCTATCTTTATATTCATTCAGTGTCGCCTCAAAAATATCCAATTGCTGATCATAAGCATTCAGTGTTTCAAACTTTATCTCTTGAGGCATAGATTCAACTAACAAATTATTGATAGGCCAATAATTTTCGGCCTCAAACTTATGAAAATCATTGACGGCCTTGTGTTGATAATATTCAATGCCAACATAAAAATTTCTTATCTCATCTAATAAAGGCTTATCATTATCACTCATATATTGACTCCAGCCTTGTTGAACCTGTGATAGAGAGGAGCTGCTTTGCCTCGCTTGACCTATCTGTTCAAAGCAAAGATCCATCAGCTCTGTGCGAGCTGGTGACTTAAGAGCATGATTACTAGAGACCATATAATGATCCAAAATATGCTCCACTTGTTTAAGTACTAAGCCTGCTGGCTTTAGAGATTCAAGAACCGTCGCTTTAAGGGCTTTTTGGCTATCGTTACTTTCTGGAGCATTCAGAGCAAAGGCGCATAAGACTATTTGACGCGATTCAGGATGTTGTTGCAAAAATGAGATACTATTTGATATTAAACTTTCAGTTTGAGTGGCTGATAACGATTTAAAAATCAAACTTAAAACTTCTTGATTGTTTTGCGTATAAGCATATGTTATGGCATCTTCTAAAGCCCCACTGAGCTTACCTTCTGATTCAAGCTTTTTAAAAATACTCTGCATCTGTGATGGTGTTTTTGCTCTAAGCACCATCATCCGATTTTTCTCAGAATCAAGCAGAACACTCTCTTCCAAAACATCACTCATTCTTTCAATAGTACCATCGAGCATTTGTGTTGCTAGCCCTTCAGTATTGGCAATCGTTGCTTGAAGCTGCATCATAAGTCCTTCTTTAGCTAAACCAAGCATTGGTGCTTTCATAGCTTCCAACGTAGCCAACTTCAATCGCTCCCAGTTAGATTTCGCTTCTTCATCAAGCCCCAGTGCTTCATCTAAATTAGGTGCTAACAAATCAAAAGCAACTGTCTCCTTTTGAACAGTTTGAATCTGGTCTACTAATTGGTTAAAAGCTGAAATTAACACGATATAATTATGAGAATTTTTCAGCTTTTGATCTTTAATTTTTGAGGTCATACGAACATTTTCTTGGATTATCACATCCTTTAATGTCACGAAAGGATCTGTTGCTCTTTCATGATCATTACTTGGCACCTTCGAAAATTTTGCTTTGACTTCATCCATTTGGCCTGTAGCTCTTGCATATGCCATAGCTTCAGGACTTTCAAAACCTAATGATTGACTTATTCTTTCAAGAAATTTATCTATCTGCTTTTCACTACCATAACCCATGGCTTTATATGGATTAAAGTCAACATTAGTATGATTCGATTTAAATCTTGACATGGTTTCTTTCATTAAATACAGTTTTTCAGCCATATTTAATGCTGACTCAAACGTTTGAGCTCGAATAGCTTCTTGACAGCCTCGAACAAGCGCATCATTTAAACTTTCTGGTGTATCATGCTCAGATTGTGTTAACTGTGTTGTTAAAACTCTTTGAAGTGCTGCTAAATAAGAGCCCTTAGATTCACTTGCAGGTACGCCATGCATTTGCTCTTCATTAGGGGCATAGATTTTTTTTCCTTTATTCCTTCTATCCACGTAATAAATAAGCTGACTGTACGGACTGCCAGCCCAATACTCTTGAAATACACTTTGTGATTTTTGTGCAATATATCTTGCTACGAATCCTGGATCTTTATCTTCTTTAGTACCATCAAAGTCTGTCTTTAATGCATTTTTTACTTTAAAGACAATTTCAGAAATTGTCCCTGCAGATCGTGTATGCGATAAGGCTAAGCCCATCATATAATAATCAGCTCTATCATCAACATTTTTAAATGAGCCTTTTTCTTGGATGAGTTGAACCCCATCGTGAAATGCCATATATAATGATTCTAAGGTTTCAAAATCTAAGTCTTTTCGATTTGCCATGTTTTCTCGAGTGAGTGCCGCCAGTTGCGCTTCTAATTTTTGACGAGCAGCTGGGTTATCTAGAACAGCTGGCTCTCTTAATTTTTGCTCAAGAACTTCTTTAACACGAGCCATCACAGATCCTTGCTCACCAAGTAGGTCGACCTGTTTTAAAATACCAGTAGCTCGTCGCTGCCAACTTTTCCTCACTAAGAGAAGAACTGGATCTTCTTTCTCAACAGGCGGCTTAGGCATCTTGGCTCTAAGTGTATTGGCGGAATCAGCAGCTTGATCCCATTGAGCTTGTCTTTCAGCCATGGTTGAAGATGATGCACTTGGCGCAACAGATGTCGTTGCTGCTGGTTGATTAGTCGCTGGCTGAGTCAAAATAGGCGGTTCACTTTCAACACCATATAACCAACCTGAAACGTAGCTCCCTAAGGCTTGAAGATACCCTTGTGTTTCTTCAGGTACTTTTTCTTCCGATGGATAAGCTTTATCAAGCAAATCTGAAAAATATTGACAAATAGCATCTGAGTAATTATGACCAGAGTCTTCTATCTCATGCTGTATTTCCTTAGGTCTTTCAAAATGAGCTTTAATCACCAACGGCAGTTTATTGATGAGCTCAACTCTTAATTCTGAACTCATAGCTGCCACTAAACCCGTGCCTTCCTGATTGAGAAACTTTTCATCAATGCCAGCTAATTTCAACCCTTCAATCAGTAAATTTGATTGTAATGTCTTTTTATTTAAAGCCCCTAACATAGACTTATTAAGATCAATCATATGGTGGTAATGGCTTGACCTCGCTGAAGATGTTCTACCTGCCCCCATGGAGCGCTCATGTTCCTTTTTTAAAACATCTGTCAAATAAGATGCTCCAACGCCTTGCTCACCACTTTTGACAAATCGCTCAAACGCAGCATTTTTTTCGCTATCTGTTGCATAGTAAAGTCTATGAACGATGTCTTTAGCATCGCTTAAATCTATATCACCAAATCCTAAAGCTTGTGATAATTGAGTGAGGAAAGTCTTAAACTCTGGCGTGTCCATATGACCAAAACCAAGCTGTGCAAAAATATCTTTACCGCCATCCTCCAGTAGATCACCATGCCCCCGCTTCATTCGCTCAATCACTTCATAGACACCATAGATCTGTTGAACAAAATTCATCATGCCCTGGAATGCAATGGTCTTACCTTCAAGGTCAACAGCTTCTTTAACATAGGTTGCCAAGTCTTTGTTATCAGCACCATTGGCTATTGCCTCAGGTGACGCAATATAACTTAATACTGTTCGAACAGCTGAGTAATCTCCTAGCTGGCCATTCACGTATCGAGCCATCCCCCTTGCAACCACATTCGCAGCAGATGCTTTAACTGTCGATGGCCTTTCTGCCACTTCTGGCGCTTCTCTCTCTCTTTCTATGATAGGGACTTTGATAGCATTAGGATCTTTCATTTGCGCTTTATGGATCTCCAAAGATGCCAAATGATTATCTACATCTTCTGACAAAGATTTGGCTATTTTTTCACCTGCAAATGATGTTGCGCCTTTTTGCAAAGATCCCAAGGCCTTAGATTCAATCTTAATATACTCTTTATCCTCCGTTCTTAAGAAAGGCAAAACGATTTCCAGTATTTTTCTAAAAATTGATTTCCTTTTTTTCTTAATAATATGTCTGTGCTCTCTAAGGGTCACAACATCATTAAGAGTCTGAACTATTCTTGGAATATCGATTTTATACAACTCATTCACGCCTTGAAGCGCTCTTCCAGCATGATGTAAAACATTATTTTCTGATTGGAATTTGCATGCTTTTTTTTCTAATTGAAGCAAAGCTTCTAATTGTTGACATAGTACTCTAGTTTGATCGAATGACATTTCTTGGGATGGGTCTTGAATATACGACTTCAAAGGCTCTTGGGCTTGATCTAAAAAAGATGTGTCTTGTAAGGCATGAATAATTTTTCGAAGAACTTCCTGTAATTTTTTATTAAATGCGTCTCTTAAAATATCTTCATAAGTACGATAAACTTTTGATTTTTCCTCAGGCGTTAACGAGTCATCATTTAAGTTTAAAGTGACCTCTTCAGTCACTGTATCATCACTTATGATGTCTGGATCGCTTGAATCAACCATACACATACCTACTATAAAACAAGCCTTATGCCGATTATAGCAAATTAGTTAGTTAAATGGTACTTGATGTTTGATGGGGCCGATTGTAACTCATTGATTATATTGTCATAAAAAAGAGGTGTTTAAGGACAGCAGGGTATTATTAGTGAATTCTAGAAGCTCCGATTGGGTGTACTACCATGCATGATCACGCTTAGACTGTCCGCGGCTCATTTTAAAGCAAGTAGCCTTCCAAACATATTGATTCTGGCGGCGAAGCTGCCTATGTTGATGTTAGTTTTTGTGTCACGTGGATAAGTGCTTGAGTGACGATGCGTACTTTATCAATATTCATTTGATCTATTAATTCACCCTGCTTATTAAAAGCTTTTATGGCTTGCCCAACGCAATGCTGCTCTGGAAGGACAAGACAGCCAATATTGCCTAATATTTGTCTCACATGTACTAACCCTCTTAGTCCACCTAGCATACCAGGAGAAGCTGATAGCAACCCTACAATTTTACCTTTAAATGCAAGGAGTCCTTCTTCGCCATGCTCACTGCGAGAGACCCAATCTATCGTATTTTTAAGCACGCCAGATATCGAACCGTTGTATTCAGGAGAAGCTATAAGGAAACCATCCATCCCAATCATTTTTTTCTTAAGCGTTTTTGCTGTTTCTGGCAATCCTGTCTTTGATTCAATATCACCATCATATAATGGCATAGCAAAATCATTGAGGTTAATTACCTCAATTGAGACCTGCGGGCTAGAGATTAAACTGCTAGCATAAACAACCAGCTTTTGATTCATTGAGTCTTGGCGCAGAGCTCCAGAGAAAGCTAATATCTTTATCTCTTTAGTCATCACACATTATTCCTTATGGGCTTTGACGGTACAGCTTGGACTCCACAACCTAAGCATCGCATTCCCTTTCGCTTGAAGGTGATAATCAACCTCTTTTAACTCAGCACCAAAATTATTCAGTTGCGCGTTGGCAATGACTTCACCAACCATGGGCGATAGCTCACCATGACGGGTCACTAATGGAAAAATTCGGACCTCATTGGCAACTCGTAACAACTCGTCGATGGCTTCTAGATGAAAAGTTAAATCAAGCTCGCTGTAGGTAAATAAGAAATGGCTTACAAGTGCTAGATCAAAGGCTTCCTCTTTAAAAGAAAGCTGAGGTAGAGACTGTGCAACATACCGCCCCTGCTCTTTTCCAGTCTTAAAATCATTTAAAAATTCTTGCGCAAAGGTTTGATGCTCTGTTAAGAAGGCATCTATCTGAGGTGTTTTAAGCTGATGCTCAAAAGCTTTTGTAGCCAAGCCCTCTTTAATATTACTTTGACTGCGTTCAACTAACTCGATAAGCTTGGATTCGCTATGGGCATAAATTGGATCTGTTGCAATCACGTGTTTGCCTTTCTTATACATACCTGCAGCGAAGGCGCTTGCACCACCTCGACAATCAAGTATTTTCATATCCAACTGCTCTTGCTCAAGGTTAAACATCTTTTTATAATCATTTAACCCAAATCCAATGGCTGTTAGCCCTTCAAAACCAATATCCATAAAGATCTCAATCTCTCAATGATGCTTAAAATGCCGCTATGTTGTATCACAAGATAACAACCCATCAAATTCAATAAAGGCCAGCTCTCACTGGCCTTGTTGATTATGCAGTCTCAACTTCCTTTTCTTTAGTTTTGGCTGTCTCACGCATAGATTGAGCAGCTTTCACCATGTTTTGCAATGCTGACAACGTTTCAGGCCAACCACGTGTTTTTAAACCACAGTCTGGGTTAACCCAAATCCTATCAGGTGCAATAAGCTGTGAAGCTTTATTTAGCAAGTCTGACATTTCTTCTACATTTGGCACTCTTGGAGAATGAATGTCATAAACGCCAGGTCCTATTTCATTAGGATACTTAAAGGTCTGAAATGCCTCAAGAAGCTCCATTTGAGAGCGGGACGTTTCAATGGTAATGACATCGGCATCCATCGCTGCAATAGATTCAATCACATCATTAAACTCGCTATAACACATATGCGTGTGTACTTGAGTCTCATCTTTGACACCACTCGTTGCCAATCTAAACGATCGAACAGCCCATTCTAAATAGATGATCCATTCTTTTCGACGTAGTGGTAACCCTTCTCTAAATGCAGGCTCATCTAACTGAATGACCTTAATACCTGCCGACTCGAGATCAACCATTTCATCTCTTAAGCACAGAGCAATCTGATCTGCCGTGAAGCTTCTGGGTTGATCATCACGAACAAAAGACCAACAAAGCATTGTCACAGGACCTGTTAGCATACCTTTCATCAGCTTAGAGGTTAATGACTGCGCATATTTAGACCAAGTCACAGTCATCGCTTCGGAGCGAGAAACATCACCATAAATAATAGGTGGCTTCACACAACGTGAACCATAACTTTGAACCCAACCATTTTGCGTAAAGGCGTAACCATCAAGTAATTCACCAAAATACTCGACCATGTCATTTCGCTCAGCTTCTCCATGAACGAGAACATCTAAATCAAGTTTTTCTTGTGATCGCACAGCCTGCTGGATCTGCTCTTTAATGCGACTTTCATATTGTTCGCTCGTTAAATCCCCTTTTTTGAAATCTCGTCTCAATTGACGAATCTCAGTTGTTTGTGGAAATGAGCCTATGGTTGTTGTTGGATACAGAGGCAGACCTAAAGATGCCTTTTGCTTCTTTGCGCGTACTTTATATGGGTTAGGACGAATCCACATGCTCTTTTTAATTTCAGTCATCCGTCGCTGGACATCAGGATTATGGATCCGATTAGAGCTCTTACGATTTGCTTGAACAGCATCACTCGCTTCTAGGCTAGCTTTGACGCTTTCTGAATCAGTGAGAGCAAGGTTTAAAGTCGCGACTTCTTTCACTTTTTGAGCAGCGAAAGCTAGCCAAGATTTAAACTCATCATCTAATTTCTTTTCTGCATCTAAATCAACAGGACTATGCAATAACGAGCAAGAACTCGCTACCCATAATCTGTCACCCAATTTGGCTTTTAACGGTTTTAAAGTCTCTAGTTTGGCACGCAAGTCTGTGCACCAAATATTGCGGCCGTCTACAACGCCTGCAGACAATATCGCCTTTTTAGGTAACTTCTGAACCAAAGTCTGAATATTATCTTTTGATCGAAGCATATCAATATGCCAACCATCAACTGGACTCTGACTCAAAGTATCTAAATTATCATCAATAGAGCCAAAGTAAGTGGCTAAAAGTAGCTTCACCGGACGATTAGCAAGTGCTTTATAGGTATCTACAAAATGGCTACGCCACTCTTTATCTAAATCTAGGGTCAAAATAGGCTCATCTATTTGCACCCATGCCACACCTTGGCTTGCAAATTTAGCAAACATCTCTTGGTATAAAGGAATAAGCCTATCAAGCAACTCAAGCTTACAGAACTCTTCGCCTTTTGTTTTAGCCAACCATAAAAAGGTCATAGGACCAATCACAACTGGCTTTGGTGTATAACCTAAAGCTTTGGCTTCTTCGACTTCATCAAAAGGTTTTGAATGGGATAATTTGAAAGCCTGGTCTTTAGAGAGCTCTGGCACAATATAATGGTAGTTCGTATCAAACCATTTGGTCATTTCACAAGCTGGTGCATCAACACCTGTTGGAGCTCTTCCTCTGGCCATCCTAAAATAGGTATCTAGATCCGCATCCTTCTCGGAGTTTTTAAAACGAGCTGGGATAACACCAAATTGAAAAGCCTGATCCAATACCGTGTCATAAAAAGAAAAATCGTTCACTGTGACAAAGTCTAATCCAGCTTCCTTTTGGGCTAACCAATTGGATAATCTGACCTTCTTGCCTTCTTCTAGCAATTGCTGCTGGTTCATGGCTCCCGACCAATAAGCTTCAACAGCCTTCTTGAGCTCACGGTGCTTACCTATCCGCGGATATCCTAATATGTGGGCCTTGGCCATACCTTCTTCTCCATCTATTGAAAGTTATAAATCCTATTATATGAACTAGAAAACCACATATAAGTTAGTCAACTTATACAAAGCCTATCATAGTCTTTAGCCAATGAAGCTTGCCATCTCTTTAATAAAACTACAAGCCGTTCATACACTTAGCTACAGAGTTAGTCGACAACCTATGTTGGTTGATGGTTCGTCACTTAACTTCTACCGTTAATCCTATTGTTATTGACTATAAATTTGAGTTAAGTATTGAACTATTTATTGTAGCCTGTATAATGCGACTCACAATTTAGAAAACTAACGATTTCAATTAACTCATTAATTTATAGGCGAAACTTTACTATGGCTAGACGTAACGACAAACGCGAAAGACTTATCGACGCCGCTGATAATCTTTTTCATCAACAAGGTGTCAGCAACACGACTCTTGCTAATATTGCTGAGTTAGCTGATGTTCCACTTGGTAACGTTTACTACTACTTTAAATCTAAAGACGCTATTATAATGGCTGTTGTAGAAAAACGTAAAAATCACCTTAGCTCTCTATTTGCAGAATGGGAACAGGCTCCGAGTATTAGAGAGCGTTTATGTGCCTTTGTCCGTCATGGTGCCAACAATGCTGAAGAAGCATCTCGTTTTGGTGACTCACTAGGAAGCCTTTGCCAAGAACTTGGCAAACATGGTGGCAACATAAGCGAAGCATCAGCTTCTCTCATGCAAAAGATCCTCACTTGGTGTGAAACACAATTTATTGCGATTGGTAAATCAGAAATTGAAGCAAAGAAACTTTCACTTAATTTAGTTGCAAGCCTTCAGGGTATCAGCTTAATATCTCTAACTTTCAATGATCCAGAATACATTGGCCAACATGGTCAGTTTCTTTCTCATTGGTTAGAAGCTATCTAACATAAAATTTTCATTAATCTTTATGTTATATAAAAACAAGGGGTAATTTCTTAAATTACCCCTTGTTTTTTGTGAGCTCATAAACAATAAATCTCTAATCATTGTTCAAGTCACATTGCCCACAGAATTTCCCCAAGTTACCCACAGGTTCTTCACTTGCAAAGATCCAAAAACCGCACTATCTTGTATGTAAGAGTTAACAAGCAACAAGATATTGGGGTTTATGGGTTATTCTACTAAAGAATAAACTGTCAATTCTAAACAGCTCTTGTAGTAAAAAGTACATTACTTTCATGTATATTTGCCGGGGGAATCATGCAGATTGAGACAACTAATAAAGCTGATTTAGACACAGCAACATTTAAAAATGAGTCAGGCACACAGCCTGGCGCACCGAAACCTGGGCAACTATACGTGATGCGACGCGACAATCGTACACTTATTCCATTTGCTCCTGATAAAATTAAAATCGCTATTACAAAAGCATATCTTTCTGTTGAAGGTGGCAATGCTGCAGCTTCTCGCAGAGTGCATGAAATTGTCGATATGCTAACGGATCAAGTTTCACAAGCAGTCTCAAGGCACCTAAATAGCGGCGCGATTGTAAGAGTTGAAGATGTGCAAGACCAGGTCGAGTTAACATTGATGCGTAACGGCCTACAAAAAGTCGCTAGAGATTACATCTTATATAGAGAAAAACGCCGCCAAGAAAGAGAAGTTTCAAAAAAGGAGACTAAAACCAATCAAGGCGCCCCACAAATCTTACTGGATGATGGCCGTAGCAGACCTCTTGATTCTGAAAAATTGCTACAATCTGTTCTGATTGCCTGTGGCGAATTAAAAGAAGTTGACGCTAACTTTATCGTTGAAGAAACCTTAAAAAATATTTTTGATGGTATTAAAGTCGGCGACTTGCGTAAAGCACTCATTATGAGCGCCCGTACTAAAATTGAACAAGAACCTAACTATTCCTTTGTAGCTGCTCGCCTCCTATTAGACGATCTTCATAATGAAGCCTTGAAATTCATGGCGATGCCTGTGCCTGAAAATCTAGAAGAAAAACATAGTCACTACCCTGAAATATTCAAAAAATATATCAATATTGGTATTGATAACGAACTACTTTCCCCTGTTCTAACGAGCTTCGACCTTGATTTACTTGGCCGCGCTCTTAAACCGGAAAATGACAACCAGTTCACTTATTTAGGTCTACAAACCTTATATGATCGCTATTTCATGCATTGTGATGATACCCGTTTTGAACTGCCACAAATCTTCTTTATGCGTGTGGCGATGGGCCTTGCTATTGAAGAAACAAATAAAAATGAAAAGGCTATTGAGTTTTATAATTTATTGTCATCCTTTGACTATATGAGCTCAACACCAACATTATTTAACTCAGGCACGCTAAAATCACAGCTATCTAGTTGTTATCTATCAACCATACCTGATGATTTAGCTGGCATTTACAATGCTATCAAAGACGATGCTTTATTATCTAAATTCGCTGGCGGTCTTGGCAATGATTGGACACCTGTCCGAGCTATGGGCGCAAGAATTAAAGGCACTAACGGGAAGTCACAGGGCGTTGTACCTTTCTTAAAAGTGGCCAATGATACGGCTGTTGCCGTTAACCAAGGTGGCAAACGCAAAGGTGCGATGTGTGCTTACCTTGAAACTTGGCACTTAGACATCGAAGAGTTCTTAGATCTTAGAAAGAACACTGGTGACGACAGACGCAGAACGCATGACATGAACACCGCTAACTGGATCCCTGATCTCTTTATGAAGCGTGTCCATGAAGATGCTAGCTGGACTTTATTCTCTCCAGATGAAACACCTGATTTGCATGAGCTATACGGCTTCGAATTCGAAAAAGCGTATGAAGCTTATGAACAAAAAGCCCAAAAAGGCGAGATTAAAAACTTCAAAAAACTTAAAGCGGTACAGCTATGGCGTAAAATGCTGGGCATGGTTTTTGAAACTGGGCACCCATGGATGGCCTTCAAGGATCCTTGTAACCTCCGCTCACCTCAACAACACTCAGGCGTAGTACATAGCTCTAATCTTTGTACCGAAATTACGCTTAACACAAATGTTGATGAAATTGCGGTGTGTAACTTGGGCTCTGTTAACTTAGCTCAACATATCACAGGACAAGGCAAACTAGACCTTGAGAAATTAGAGAAAACTGTTAATACCGCTTTGCGTATGCTTGATAACGTGATTGATATTAACTATTACTCTGTGCCGCAAGCCAGGCGTTCAAACCTAAAGCATCGTCCAATTGGATTAGGCCTGATGGGCTTCCAAGATGCTCTATATAAAATGAACATTGCTTATGGCACGCAAGAAGCTGTGGAATTTGCTGACCATTCTATGGAAGCCATCAGTTACTTTGCGATTAAAGCTTCTTCAGAGCTTGCTGCAGAGCGAGGAGCATACCAAAGTTTTGAAGGCTCACTATGGAGCAAAGGTATTTTACCGATTGATTCGATTAAGCTTTTAACTGAAACACGTGGCCAGTATATTGATGTTGATACATCACAAACCTTAGACTGGGATACTTTAAGACAAAGTGTTGTCAGTACAGGCATGAGAAACTCAAATGTCATGGCGATAGCACCAACAGCTACTATTTCCAACATTTGTGGCGTTTCTCAATCAATAGAGCCGACTTACCAAAATCTATTTGTTAAATCAAATTTATCTGGTGAGTTTACTGTGGTAAACCCATACTTGGTAAGAGATCTTAAAGCTCTTAATCTATGGGACGCTGTGCTGGTTAATGATCTTAAATATTTTAATGGCAGCATTCAAAATATTGATAGGATCCCTGATGATTTAAAAGCTAAGTACGCAACCGCATTTGAAGTTGATTCTAAATGGTTAATTGAAGCCGCTTCCAGACGCCAGAAATGGATTGATCAAGCTCAATCACTTAACCTTTATATTGCTCAACCATCAGGTAAGAAACTAGACACAACTTATAAATTTGCTTGGTATAAGGGCTTAAAAACAACTTATTACCTACGTTCACTAGGCGCTTCAGACTCAGAAAAGTCCACCATTGATAGAGGCTCTCTCAATGCTGTTCAATCGTCTTCTCAGCCACAGATGTGCGCTATCGATGATCCAGAATGCGAAGCATGCCAATAATAGGAAGAAATATTATGACGACAAATACAAAATCAACTGTTCAAAAAGCGAAAGGTGGTGCTACGGGTCTGGAAAGCATTGAAATGGGTGCTTCAAGAATCCAAGTTGACGACAAACGTATCATTAACTGCCGTGCGGATTTAAATCAACTTGTTCCGTTCAAATATGACTGGGCTTGGGATAAATATTTAACAGGGTGCGCCAATCATTGGATGCCTCAAGAAATCAATATGTCTGAAGATGTGGCTTTATGGAAAAGCGCGAATGGCCTTACTGATGATGAGCGTCTTATCATTGAGAGATCTTTAGGCTTTTTCTCAACGGCAGACTCTCTTGTCGCTAATAATTTAGTACTAGCGTTATACAAGCATATCACTAACCCAGAGTGTCGCCAGTATCTATTGAGACAAGCTTTCGAAGAAGCGGTCCACACACATGCTTATCAGTATGTGATTGAATCCCTATCTATGGATGAATCACGCTTATTTAATATGTACCGTGAGTTGCCATCTGTGGCCGCTAAAGCATCTTGGGCATTACCCTTTACACAAAGCTTAAGTGATCCAGACTTCCATACTGGCACACCTGAAACAGATCAAAGATTGCTACGTGACCTCATTGCTTTTTACGTTGTCTTTGAAGGTATCTTTTTCTATGTTGGTTTTGCACAAGTCTTAACGATGGGCCGTCGAAACAAAATGGTTGGAACTGCTGAGCAATTCCAATACATTTTAAGAGATGAATCCATGCACCTAAACTTCGGTATTGATGTGATTAATCAAATTAAAATTGAAAACCCACATTTATGGACTGAAGCATTCAAAGCTGAAATTAAGCAACTCATCAAAGATGGTGTTGATCTAGAATGCCAGTACGCTGTTGATACCATGCCACGTGGGATCTTAGGCTTAAATGCCAAAATGTTTAAAGAATATATTGAATTCATCGCTAATCGCAGATGTAGCCAAATTGGCTTGTCTGAGATGTATCCTGGTGCGACCAATCCATTCCCGTGGATGAGTGAAGTGATTGATCTTAAGAAAGAGAAAAATTTCTTCGAAACTCGCGTCACAGAATACCAAACCGGCGGTGCACTGAGTTGGGATGACTAAATTAGGGTTCATTCCTTTTTAGTGGGCAAGCCTCTTGCCCACTTTTTTAAAAGCATGATGCAGTAACAGGGATGATACATTGGGGTTCATTCCTTTTTTTACGGGCAAGCCACCCTTGCCCGTTTTTTTAACCCATTTTTGCAGTAACAGGGAT
>CAYGPI010000001.1:0-65029 GCA_964351745.1 uncultured Francisellaceae bacterium | reverse complement strand
GATACATTGGGGTTCATTCCTTTTTTCACGGGCAAGCCACCCTTGCCCGTTTTTTTTAACCCATTTTTGCAGTAACAGGGATGATACATTGGGGTTCATTCCTTTTTTCACGGGCAAGCCACCCTTGCCCGTTTTTTAACCTCATTTTTGCAATAAAACGAACATCTGTATCTTTCATGCCAATTTTAAAAGGCTAAGCCCAGGATAAGGCCTAGTTCGTTCAAGACTTCAAGTTTTCCTTATCCTTGAACCACATTTTACTTTGCGCTGATAGAACCATCTAAGACAATGACAGAGCATGCATTAAAAAGAGTACTTACACTTAAATTAAAAGAGCTCTTTCCTTTGGCGCAAGGCGTTAAATAGGCCATAGGTCGATTAATGTAGCGTTTTCACAATATTCATACGTCAAAAAGTGCTCATTAAGTACCAAAACATGATAAAGTTAGGCAACCTTAAAACAGCCCCTAAGACTATGATTGATTCACCAAAAAACCAAGTAACCACTTTATCTGTTGGCAACGGGATCACAACCACTTTTCTAACAATGCTAGATCCATGCCAATATGTAGGGATCGAGCCTTTTAATGAGAAAAGGACGATTCCTCATGAAATCATGATAACGCGCATTAATTCAAAGCTAGTCACCTTTGAGCTGGTCAGTAATCAGGGATCCCCTGACCATTTTATGAAATATCTAAAGCAGGCTGAAAGTAGCTATGGTGCCGTCATGAATGGTGGATTCTATGCTATTAATGGTGCTTTCTCTCTACCACTCAACCATCCCATAGGCCCCCATCGTTTTGCTTGCCAATATATTCCAAAAGGACGTCTTGTAACACCAATTAAAAAGGATATTGATAATATTGTAGAGTTTGCCAATACAGCTGACAGCTCCAGTACGAGCATATCCAAGCATGACTCAGATTATAAAGCGCCTAATATTGACGCTCGGTTGCACTTAGAGACACAATTACCTATGTCATCTAAAGATGAATTTGCTCTTGTGCGTATAGAAAAAAATGGTCAGATCAGTATTAGAGCAATCACATCGTTTTCTTCTCCCGAAGCATATCATCACTATATCAATGAGCCTGACAGTAACCTAATGAGCTCAGGGCCTATGCTGGTTGATAATTATCAAAATGTGTTTCCTGAAGAAAAATTAAAAGATCCAAATTTTCAGTTTAAAAGCGTATCTCAATATTTAGGAGATCACCCAAGCTCCATCCCTCCAGGCACCTTTTACCATGCTGACCAGCCAAACCCTCGATCAGCCATAGCTTTGACTGAATCTGATGAAATCATATTTGTCACAGTGAAAGGCGATGAAACACCTGGTCGACGAGATGGTTTGACTTTGCCTCAGTTTGCCCATTTCTTAAAAGGTTTGAAAGTTAAAACAGCACTTAATCTAGACGGTGGCTACTCAGCCTATCAAGGCGTCTTTAACAATAAAAAGATGTTGACACCGAACTTTATTAAATCTTGTGGGAATGAGAGAGTCTTACCCTGTTCATTTTTGGCACGTGACACTTCTTCTAAAAAGCAAAGGCTAATAGAAAGCACCTCTAATAGAGCTGAAGCTGAAGCTGAGCCACGCACAAAAATCCGTAAGCTTCGCTTTCTAATATAATTTGTTTACTCCAATAAGGTTTGAATTAAAGCCTTAGCTTTTACCTGAGACTCTTGGTACTCTCCTTGAGCCTTGGAGTCAGCGGTAATCGCTCCCCCTGCCCCAAAAGTTAATTGATGATTCTTCAAGCAAAGGGTGCGGATTGAGATACTAAGATCCATATCTCCATTAAAGGCAAGATAACCAATAGAGCCACAATACGGCCCTCTTTGGTATGGCTCAAGCGTATCAATAATTTCCATAGCTCGAAGCTTAGGCGCTCCGGTAATCGACCCACCGGGAAAGGAAGCCGTCAATAAATCTACGGCATCACAATCTTCTTTCAGCTCACCTTGCACGATAGAGACCAAGTGGTGCACTGTTTGATAGGACTCTACTTGGCATAAAGATGGTACTTTCACTGAATGTGGTTTGCACACCTTAGACAAGTCATTTCGCATGAGATCAACAATCATGATATTTTCAGCTCGATCTTTTTCGCTTTCAAATAATTGTTTGGCTAGCCATTGATCTTGTTGCCAATCATCACTTCGATGAGCAGTACCCTTAATAGGCCTTGTTTCAACTTTATTTGATTCAACTTTAACAAATCGCTCTGGCGATGAAGATAGAAGTTGAGTGTCTTCAAAGGCGCAGAGAGCTGAAAATGGCGCTGGATTGTTCCGTCTTAGCCTTTGATACAAATCTAGAAAATCGCCATCAAACCTTGTTTTAAAACGTTGAGTGACGTTGGCTTCAAAGATATCTCCGGCATAGATATAATCGATTGTTTTAGCAACCATTTGTTCATAAGACATAGCGTCATGCGTTGAATCAATAGGATAAGAGCTAGTTGATAGGTTCTTTTTCGTTTCTCTGATGGCTAAGTTGTCTGGATTTAATTTAGAAAGGGCCTCATCAAGCCTTTGACGTGCCATATCATGTCTAGCCTCACTGCGCATGGTTAAGCCTCCAGCAGACACAACCCATGATTTTTTTTGCTGATGATCAAAGGAGATAACCAGATCATAAATCCCCAGGTAGAAGTCTTCAAACCCCATGTCATCAATCGCTTGGCTTGGCAGATCCTCTAAATACCAAGCGAAATCATAACTAAAAAATCCTGCCAGGCCCCCTTGAAAAGGAGGGATATTGGGTATTTTTTGAAGAGCATTCTCTCGTAAGAGAGTCTGTATTATTTTATCAGGATTATCTGTTAGAGGCTTTGAGTTTAGCAATCCGCTCTTCAGCTTATAGATCTGTAATGGCTCAAAAGCAATATAGCTATATTGGCCTAAATGACTATGATTTTGTGAGGAATCCAGCCAAACAGCATTTTTTGAATCAATCTGCTCAAATCTAGACAGTGGATCCACATAAGGGATTTCTTGGAAAACAGGATACTGCATACTTAACCCTCATTAGGATAATGAGGCATGTTAGGCATAAAGACTTCTATCACAAGCAAAGGGTGACCACTTAAACTAAAGATAGATCGCCGCCCCCAAGTCTGAGAATATTGAAAATCGTTATCTAAATACTCAACTAAATAAGGATAGCTTTTGAAGCTCTTCATGTGAATATAGTCAAAGCTGCTGCGCTCATAGTCAGAGCGGGTATAAAGTACAAACTCCCCAAAGGGTTGCTCTCCCATGCCTGCTAAATCGCAAGACAGAAAATCATAAGTTTTTTTTGGGATAACCACTCGCCCATAGCTCAAAGGTTTATCACCATCACTAAGAACAACTTGCCTAATGAACGTTGGAGTCTCTGGATCTAGGGGTGAATCAAAAGCGAGACATTCTTGGATCAAAGGAGCATGAAAAGATTGATTCAAGAGGGTTACTTTGAAATCTTCGGATATCTTTTTTAAGCTTTGTGTGAGGACAAAGGGCTTTGTAAGCCATTTTGTCATATTAACATTTGGTAGCACTTCTAAAGATGAAATACTGTCCACCCAATGAGTCGTAGATGAAATCATTCTAAACCTTTTTAATTCTCACTAAAGCTTGAATTAAGGCCTTTCTCTGATTCATTGTAATAAAGTCATCCTCAATACTTTCATGAAATAAGCCTGAAATCTCTTTAAAATGCTCTGGTTGAGAAAATATCATCGCAGTTAACCCAATTTGATCGACTATCTCTTGAGATAACTTATCTAACTCAGGGCGAATGTGAGCTTGTAATTCCCGTAAAGGGTAATTATCTGGAAACTCATGGCGCAACCAATGTTGCTGCCACTTATTTTGCAAATCTACACTGGTGCGCATCATCAAGTGAAAGAACGATTGAACTTCTTGTAAGTCAAGGTTATTGGCCGTCACACGAGGTCGCAACTCAGCTAAAATTTGTTGCTCTCGACCAGGCATATAAGAAGGCATGTTTTCGACATATTTGAAAGCTGATGCTTCTTTTTGCAATTGAAAGCGAGCATCAATAAGCAGGAAAAGATGCTTAATGTTTGAAACGTCGTCCTCACTAAGTTTTGCATGCGCCATATCCTGAGCCCCAAGAAATAAACAAGATAAGAAAAACACTTTTGCAAAAAAGCGATGCATCATTTTGTTTGTCAACTCATTAAATTATGATGGAAAATTATACCATGGGAGCTGCTTGAACTAAACCGCCATGATGTATGGTTTGCCCCAAACAAAGACTGCTAATTAACCGAAATTTCCCTGGTTATTTCTTTTCTTCAACAGGCTCATCAAGATCTGTTAGCCGCTCAACGACAGCACTAGGCGTTGTAGTTGGGATACTAACGAAGTCGACATGCTCATCATACTTATATGGGATTTTTAAAATTAATCGTCTAGTGATATAGGTGCAATACGCAACGCCAATTGCAAAAAAGTAATAACAAAGACCATTATTCCCTAAAATCTTTGTAAAAATAGGAGCAACTAAAGGCCCAATTGCGGATCCAGCACCATAGGCTAACAACAACGTGGATACAGCAGAGAGAGTATCTGAAGATTTAATATGGTCGATGGTATGACTGATTGATAACGGATAAACCGTGAAAGTGGCTCCACCAATAAGAAAACCTAAAACTAACAACCACGAGTTATCATAAAAATCTGGGATCAATAACAAGAACAGAATGATGCAAGAAACACTGATGCCTAACATAACATGTCGACGATCTAACCTATCCGATAGCTTTCCTATTGGATATTGCAGAAAGGTTCCACCAAGAATGATTACCATCATAATAAGAGCTGTTTCAGAGGCATCTTTATCATTGAGATACAGGTAATCAGGTAGCAAGCTATAAATTGGCCCTAAAAGCATCCCTGAAAAAAAACAACCCCATACGCCTAAAGGAACACGCTTGTGAAGGTATCGAATCGAAAGAATATTTGGCTCTTCTGGGCAAGGCGCATTAAACCTAGTCATACAAACGGGCAAGATCGAAAGGCTTGATAGAATGGCAATGATGCAGTATTTCTCAAGATCAGTTGAGATATTAAGCATAAGAAAAAGTTGACCAAGCGCTTGTGCCAAGTAATAAGCAAACATATAAATAGCAAGCACTGTGCCTCTGTCTTTTTGCTCGCTTCCATCAAGAAGCCAGCTTTCCACCACAACAGCAATACCAGCTAACCCAAACCCGCCGACAAATCGCAAAGCAACCCAAAATGTTGGAGAAAAATACAGACCCTGCAAAATAGTTGTTACAGCGATGCAAGCTGCAAAAGTTGCAAATGCTCGAATATGGCCAACCCTCATAATGTAGGTTTGAGCTTTAAAGCCACTAATGAGTAATCCGCAGAAATAGGCACTGGAAACACAGCCGATTATCCAACTATCAACATTAGCTCTAGAAAGATCATTTGTCGTTAATGTTGTATAAAAACCCGCTCCTAAAACAAGCGTCATAATACTTGCAAGTGGCGCTATAAAGGGCGGATGGATCCGTATCATGCTTGTCTCCAGAGTAACAGCAACAGTATGGTATAAAGTTTAGACTGTGCTTCAAAATCTTGTTAGAGATGATTCTAATTAAATTAGAACTATTTAGCTACTCAAGATCATAGCCTTTCTATATATTATCCTTTAACATTGCGTTAAAAACCTAACCTATGAATAGCTATGCTCAATAGAAAATATGAACAATTAAGCAGTCGATTTGGTATTCCCTTTAATCAATGGGATTTAATTATCATCACGCTGCTCTTTGGTTTATTAGCTTCCATTGTGATGGGGGCTCACCAAATGCAATCCCCTTATACCCTTGGAGAGCAGATTGCTATATCACTTAGCCCAAGTTATCTTCCTGAGTATGCTATGTTCACAGTGCTTCGTATGGCACTGGCATTATTGATATCTTTCTTATTTACATTCTTAGTTGGAACGTGGGCCGCAAAAAGCGCAAAGGCAGAAAGAATCATTTTACCTTTTATTGACGTCATGCAATCTGTGCCAATTTTAGGATTTTTATCTATAAGTGTGCTGCCTTTTATTTATTTATTCTCAGGTAGCCGCCTAGGGCCTGAGTGTGCTGCTATTTTTGCTATCTTTACATCACAAGTTTGGAATATGACTTTAAGCTTTTATCAGTCTTTAAAGACCTTACCTAAAGATTTGAATGAAGTCGCTCAAATGTACCATTTAAGCGCTTGGCAAAAGTTCTGGCGACTTGAAGTCCCCTTTGCTATTCCTGGCTTACTTTGGAATACCATGATGTCATTATCCGCTGGCTGGTTCTTTGTCGTTGCCAGTGAAGCCATCTCTGTAGCAAACCAAAATATTAACTTGCCAGGCATTGGCTCCTACATTCAAGTAGCAACTAACCAAAGTGATTACGCTGCATTGGCTTACGTTATCGTAACAATGTTGGTTGTCATACTTATTTATGACCAAGTTATTTTTAGGCCATTATTAGTTTGGTCAGAAAAATTTAAAGCAGAGCCTAGCGAAGAAGTTGAAACAGCTGGCTCATGGTTTTTAAATGTACTTCAAAAAGCACACATCACCAAACCACTTACAAAGGGGCTATTGTTTATTCGAGAACTTGCGATTACTCCAAGACATGCTCCTAATCGTCATCAGCCAAGGTTCTCGCCTAAATTTCGCCAAGCCATCTCTAAAACAGCTCAAATCACATGGAGCACAGCTTGTTTTCTTATTTTAGCTTTAATGACCATTGCACTTGTACGTTTTATTTACATAGAAGTCAGCTCTGCCGAGATTGTGAACGTTTTCTATCTTGGCTTTGTCACCGCCATTAAAGTTACTTTGCTCATCATCCTTAGCAGCATCGTGTGGGTGCCCATTGGTGTTTGGATTGGCTTGCGCCCCAAAATAGCATCGTCTATTCAGCCAATCATTCAATTTTTGGCAGCTTTCCCAGCTAACTTGGTTTACCCAGTTCTCTTTATGCTGATCATCACGTTCGATCTAAACGTTAATGTTTGGACGTCGCCACTTATGATCTTAGCCACACAGTGGTATATCCTTTTTAATGTTATTGCTGGCACACTCAATTTTCCTTTAGAGCTAAGACTTGCCGCTAAGAATTACCAAGTGAAAGGTTGGCTATGGTGGAAAAAGGTTATCATTCCTGGCATCTTCCCTTTCTACGTGACCGGTGCTATGACTGCCGCAGGTGGTTGCTGGAACGCCTCCATTGTTGCTGAAGTTGTCGAATGGGGTGGCGAAACCCTTCAGGCAGTCGGTCTCGGTGCTTATATTTATGACGTCACCAAAGTCGGCGACTTATCACGGATTGTCTTAGGCATTGGCGTGATGTGTCTTTATGTTATTTTGCTTAACCGGTTGGTCTGGCAAAAGCTCTACAAACTAGCGCAAGAGCGTTACAACTTTTAGGTAAATTATGTCTGACAATGTCCTATTTTCCTTAGAGGAAGTTCAAAAGTCTTTTAAAACAAAAGACAAACAAAATTTACTTGTCCTGGACAATGTCTCCTTTGAAATGAAAGAAGGAGAGATTATTGCCCTACTCGGTAAATCTGGCTCAGGTAAATCAACCTTACTTCGTATCATTGCTGGACTCATAAAACCAAGTCAAGGCAAAGTTGTATATAGGGATATGGAAGTCAAAAAACCAGTGCAAGGTATTGCTATGGTTTTCCAATCGTTTGCTTTATTACCATGGCTAACCGTCCTTCAAAATGTTGAACTTGGCTTAGAAGCCTTAGGGGTCGCACCAGCTGAGAGACGCAAAAGGGCTCTTAAAGCTATCGACATGATTGGTTTAGATGGTTTTGAATCGGCTTACCCAAAAGAATTGTCTGGCGGCATGCGCCAGCGTGTTGGCTTTGCAAGAGCTCTTGTTGTCGAGCCTGAGCTTTTATTGATGGACGAGCCTTTCTCAGCCTTGGACGTCCTAACGTCAGAAAACCTCAAGGGCGACTTAATGACTCTTTGGCAACAAAAAAGTACTCGCACGAAGGGTATTCTATTTGTCACTCATAGCATCGAAGAAGCAGCCCTTATGGCCGATAGGATTATGATTTTCGCTAGTGATCCAGGCCAAATTCGAGCAGAGCTTAAAGTCAGCACACCATACCCACGCAATCCTAAAGATCCGCATTTTATAAAGTTGGTCGATGACATTTACACATTAATGACGACCAGCCAAAGACCAAAAGACGTGAGACCAGAGGATGCTGGGCACGACTACAAGCGTATGGATTTAGGTTACAGACTACCTGACGCTGGTGTTTCTGAGCTAACAGGACTTGTTGATGAGCTAGCAGAGCAAACTGGCCCGATGGATCTACCGGTCCTGGCGGATGAGCTCCATCTAGAGGTGGATGGCTTATTCCCGCTAACGGAAGCCTTAGAAATTTTGCAATTAGCTACTGTTTCTAAAGGGGATATCACTTTAACTGAAAAAGGCGCTACTTTTGCCAATGCTGATATTCTAGGGCGTAAAAAAATCTTTGCTGCGCAGTTATCACAAACTGTCCCGCTTGCTCAACACATCAGGAAGACCTTAGACGCCAGACATAATCATATTGAATCTGAAAATTACTTTTTAGCTGAGCTACAAGAGTCTCTCACGGGGAACGAAGCAGAAAGAGTGCTTAAAGTTGTGATTGACTGGGGTCGATATGCCGAATTTTTTGCCTATGATTATGATTCTGGGAACCTAAGCCTTGAAAATCCTAAGTAACTTTAAAATAGGCCTCGTCGTGCTTAGTCTCTGCTGGGCACCATGGAGCTTTGGCCTGCAAATTGAATTAAATATTTTTGGTGTTGATGACAAAATCAAACAAAATATTGAGGCTCACCTGAGTTTAAATCAAACAACCGGGGATAGAGATTTAACCTTAACTCAAATCCAACTGCTTCATCGACGAGCCCATGATGAAATACAAGCAGCGGTTCAACCCTACGGGTATTATCACGCGACCATAGATAGCCAAATCATGGAAGGCCCTGAAAGCGTGACTCTCAATTATTCTGTTACACTCAACGAGCCCACGCTTGTTGATGACATCAATTTTAAGCTATTAGGCGCTGGTCTATCTAACCCCAATCTTAAAAAGTTATCAACCTACTTTATTCTAAAGCCTGGGGATATTTTCGACCATGATTTATACGAGAAAGGCAAAGGTCAACTACAACAAAAAGCTTATCAAGAAGGTTATATTCAAGCTTACTTCAAAACCCATCAAGTGGCGGTTGATCTCAGTACTCATCTTGCAGATATCACGCTTGAGTTGGAAACGGGACCTCAATATACTTTTGGCCCTGTTACATTCAAGACCCCTTATTATCACGAAGCCTTTCTATCTAGGTTTACCCAATTTGAAGCTGACCAACCATACAGACTAGAAACGCTTGTCGATTTCGAAAGCAAATTGATGCAAAGCGGCTTATTTAAAAGCGTTGATATTTCTCCAACAGTCACAGAGCAATCATCCGTTACTCCCCTGACAGTGACTTTAAAAGATGCGCCTGCCAACCGATATTTAATAGGGATTGGCTACGACACTAATACACGTTCGAGGCTTCGACTTGGATGGGATCGTCGAAAAATCAATCCTCAAGGTCACCAATTTAAAAGCCAGTTTAAATTGTCTGAAAAAGACACCCTATTAGATGCATCCTATATTATACCAGGCCAAAAGCCATGGGTTGATAATTACCGCATTACTTTTGGCTATGCCGATGATGAATATAGGGACAAGCCTTCTGAGCTTTATACTTTTGAGCTTAGTGAAACCCGAGAAATTTGGGACCTTAAACGAACCATTGCTATTCGTTATTTAAACGAAACATTTAGAGATAGCGACCAACGCCAGGAGCACGCCACTTTTGTGTTACCAAGCTTGCGATTAAGCAAATCTAAACTTGATAATATGGCTAACCCTCGAAATGGCTATAAAGCTGAATTCTTTGTCCGAGGAGGTGTTGACGCGCTTTTTTCGGATGCTGATTTTATTCAATTTTACCTTCAATATAAATGGTTAAAAGGGCTTTCAACACACGGGACGTTCATTGCAAAAACAGAGCTAGGTTTTACCCTTCCTGACGACATCGACAAGCTTCCTTTAAGCGTGCGATTCTATGCCGGTGGGATTGATAGTCTCAGGGGCTTTAGGTATCGCTCCTTGCCATTTGAAATAGATGATGAAGGTCAGCTAAAACCAGTAGGAGGCGGCTATTTGGCGCTTGCTAGTCTCGAATATAATCATACTTTATTTGGCCCATTAAAAGGCGCTGTTTTTGTCGATGGGGGTAGTGCCTTTAGAGATATTAAAGACGATTGGCAACTATCAGCTGGCTTTGGCCTACGTTGGGAAACCCCTATTGGGCCGTTGAAACTTGATCTGGCTAAACCACTTAGCAGTGGGGCTGAAGTTTGGCGCCTGCACTTTAGTTTTGGCCCTCAGATTTAGCTTTAGGCTCACGAGAGCAACCCAGATGCAGCAACGATAAACCATAGAATCAAACAACATTACATTGACCAACAAAAAAAGGCGCCATACTTTGGCGCCCTTCTTAATACAGTTTAAGCTGTTTACTGTTTCATGCTTGCCGTATGAACAGAGTGATTTTGCTTGCTCATCGTTTGCAAACATTTTATCATCGTACGCTCAGGATTCATGGTGCTTTCAGCTATATTCGTAACCCTGATATATTGTGATTCTGTGCTGTCCATTTTCAATAGTGCAACAAGCTGAAGTTTTTTATCTTCAAAGTTATCAGCTGTAAACCCTTTGACCGAGCTCATTTTGCTAAATGGTAAATCAATAAGAGCTTGTTTGCGCTCATTTGAAAGAACTTCTGAACTCAATCCTTGCAATGCCATTTGTAAAGCAGTTAAAGGTGCAGCTGTAGCTACAACTTCAGCGACAGAGCTATCAAACCCTGGAGTGACTGTTCGACTTTTTCCATAACAGGCATAGGTCGAAAGCAAAGCTGCTCCAGTTCCTACTACGGCTAGCTCTGTAGCATAAGTTGAAGCAAACTCTTGAAGCATTTGAGCAGTCGTTAACTGGACAACTTCAGGAGCAAAATAATCTGTAAAAGCACCAAAAATAGAATGTAACATAAAATAAACCTTTATAGTGTTAAGTGAAAAAGAAGATAATTTGATTATAAGCAACCATAAAAGTTAAACAACAAACTTGTGACCAAAGAGCCAAATAACAGATGAATGGTTTTTAGTCTTATTTCTCTATCAATAAAACTCTTAGTTTGAGGGGTTATTATTGTTTATATCGTGAATACAAACATGGGTGTCAAGGATGCTTTTAAAATGACAAAGCTTTCACAAATAAAAAGCCTTACATAATAAGTAGGGCCTTTTTAGTCTATTGTGATCTCTTAGAAAGAGTATAATCTTAACTGTTTTCTAGCATAGATTTTTTAATTTTACTTCCTAGGTTATCGCTTTTGCCATATTGATTTGTGTCAATAAAACCTTCACAAAATACACACATCATCAAAATTCCTATGTTAATGATAGGAACAAACAGTAATAGAGACACAAATCCTGAAAAGCCTTGATCGTGGAGTCTCTTGATAGAAAGAATAACTACTGGAGCCATGAAGATCAAAGAATATACATTTATATTGATATGGTTACATAATAAATGTGCTATTAAGAGCACGGCCATACCTAGCGCATAGCTAGCTCGGCCAATGCGTCCATATGGATTTAAAAATAGATTTAAAACATAGATGAGTGGATTTGAGTTAATTGTTGTCATAATTTTGCCCCTTGATTTCGTTAAACTATGCCTACAATACCAAAAGTTAGTTAAATTTACAACATTTCCCGGGTATAACTTCCTCTGATATCTAGCTTTTTCTACTAACGGCGTTTTATTAGGGACAGACGGCGGTATATCACAGAGACGCCAACCTTAGATTTAACATCTTAAGAAAAGAAAGAAAAGAAAGAAAAGAAAGGGACATCCCTTTTGTAGGGTAAAAACACCAATAATAGAATGTCACATAAGATAAACCTTTATTGTGTTAAGAGAAAATGAAGATATTAGGGTTACAAGCAAGCTGGGAAGCCAGTCGAAACGATTAAGACAAACGGGCCTAATAGGAGACAAAAGCTTTCATGCATAATTTCAAACAAGTTAAATAACTTTAATTCTGTGAAAATCAATAAATTAGCCTACAAAGTATAACACTTCCTCTGTTTCGGTTATCATGCTGCCTAATATAGTCAGGTCGAGATAAATACTTCATGCTAAAATTTACCCAGCCAGTTATAGGCTCACTGGTTAACTTTCACCGTTTCCATCAACAGTATGGTTTGTCCATGCTCAAGGGTGCCTCGAGCATGGACAAACTAAGAGCCACTAAAGCAGCTTGGCTGAGCGGTGAAGGTTCACAGTTAACAAGGCTTTTTTATAAACACCTCATAAAAGACTCTATTGATGGCTCTGCCGGTGGAAGCGGATTTATTCCTCCAGAGGACATTTCAAAAGCATTAAGCGAAGTGAGAGAGGAAGACCTGGTTGATTATGCATCCTGCGAGTTTTCACCTGAAGAAATCAAAGATCTCGAAAAATACTGCATCGAAGAAGACATCATTCCTCAAAATTTTAAGCTTGGGCATGATGCTAATGCGCCTGACAACCCAAGCAAAACCTTATATGCCATACCGAGCTTTGGAACACATCCTCTTTTTCATCTAACGATGCAAACCTTAATAAAAACAAAAGGGGATCGAGTTATCGTACCCACCCCCACCTACGGTTTGCTTTTAGAGCCAATCATCAGTGCCGGTGGACAAATTTTAGCGTTACCGCTTTCCAAAGATAATGACTATAAAGTGAACTCGAAGCAGTTAAAACGACTCATCGCTCAAGAGAAAAAGATCATAAAAAAGTCGTACTCATCAGATTTAAGCGCCTTAGCAAGCATCGCTCCTCATCTTGCCAAAGATATTAAGAGCGTCCTCACGGAGCTATCGCAATCAACCAAAGGAGCGAACCAACTAGTCAGATTGCTCAACATTAAAACGAAACAAACACAAGCCTACAAGGCACTAAGTCCGAATTTCAAAGAAAGCCTACTCATTCCTCAATGCCCTACTATTAGAGCATTTTTCAACATTAACCCGCATACACCAACAGGAAAAATTCTTAAAGACTCAGATATAGAAGTTTTAGCCGAAGTCTTACAAAAAAGGCATATTAAAATCATTGATGATATATCTCATCGAAATTTATATTTCACTAAATTCAAACCTGGCACTTTTGCAAAAAGCAAGGCCGCCGACCAAACCGTTACTCTTTTAAGCTTTTCAAAAGATTTTGGCATTGCTGCTGTACGAGCTGGCATCATTCTAGGTAACAAAAAATTCATCAAAAAACTTGGACACAAGATATTCGAGTCTTTAAATACTGTTGGGATCTACACGCAAGTCGCCATATCGGCAATCCTCAATATGCCTAAAAAATCTAGAGACAGCTATTTAGAAGAAGTTAGAGATGAATATTTAGCAAGGCGCAATTTTGTACATGCTGCTATCTGTGGTATCGACAATGTTAGTGACCCAAAAATGAAAGAACAAGTACAGAGCTACGTAAAAGGCATTGTCATTGGCAAAAAGCCAATGGCTAAGAAATTTCAAGCTTTACTACTTGAGGGTATAGAGGGTGTCTCATTAACAACCTTACCTGAAGGCACTCAATTTGTTCTATTAGACTTTTCTAAATCAAAAGGAAAGTATTTGGGTAACGTCAAGCTTGAGTCTAGCTTAGATTTTAGAAATGCTTTTTACTGCTTAAGCGATCTCAACACCATACCAGGTGAACTTAATCATTGCTTTGATTTCCCAAACCTAAGACTCAGCATCTCACTTGATCCAGAGCAAATCAGTGAGTCCTTACTTAGAATCAAAGCTATTATTGGCCTGCTTACGGACAAACCTTCTTTAGACAAAGAAGTGCAAAGCCAACCTAAAAAATTCGGAAAAAAAGAAGAGCACTTAGAAGCTCATGAAGCAATCGTCCATCATTTTAAACGCCAGCTTCATCAGGAACCTATAGCGACTCTCAACGAAGAGAAACCTAAACGCAAAAGTACCAAGCCAATAAGGTATAAGCAATAAAGACCAAACCTTATCGTATATGTTAACTGGCATCATGAGGTGTCAAGATGTCAGTTAACCTTCTAATAATGATTCTTCAAATTAGATCCATTATAATGCCGGGTCTTCACTGCAAACGTAGCCATATGCAAAAACTCATAGTCTCTCACATGCTTAAAACAGGTTTAAAATGCATCCTGATTATCGGTACGGTAACCGTATGCCTGTGGTTTTGGCTTGCTACCTCTATGGGGCTTCGTTGGACTATTGGTACGCTAAATACCCTCACGCCATATACTATCGAATATAAGCAAGCTCAAGGCTATATGGCTGGCCCATTAAGCTTTGAGCACGTAAAGATTAAGCACAAAGACTTTGTCATGGACATTGGATCACTTCGGCTCCAATGGGACTTAAAACCTTTATTAAACCAAATTATCCATTTTAAATTCCTGAATATAGAGCATGTGGTTTTCCAGCCATTAAACTCATCCCATGAGGCATTTTCCGATTTAAATGAAGCCCCATCGCTACAAGAGATCCATCAAAAATTTCTTCCCTTGAAGCAACACCTTAAAGTTCATAAGCTCAGTGCGACTGATATCTTGATCAAATCATCCTCCCCGATCAAGATTGAGAAGTTCAATTTTAGTAATGCTAGTAAGAAAGGTCTATCCAGCTCACTCTCTTTGCTATTACAAGGACAGTTTGGGCAAATTTCTTTAGAAGGAGACCATTCGCTTAAAGCCCATTTTGATTTGTCTATTGACGATCTGTCTGTCTGGTCAAAACACTTAAAAGGTAACATGAAAGGAAGGGGCACTCTAAGTATTGCTGATCAGGCCCGATGGTTCGAAAGCACCTATCTAAGCGCGACCATCGACTCATCACATCTTGTATACCTTGGCACAGCTGTTGACCAATTACGTTTAAGCACAAAAGGACAATTAACTCAGCTCACCACTGAATTTAGCGCAGAGCATCACGGCCAAAAAATAAAAATTGGCACCAAAGCGCAGATCGATGAGAAAAGTTGCAAAATTATCATCAAGCCTACGCATTGGCAACACCCGACGGTTGGCTCCATGCCACAGATCTCTGGTGAGATATCATTGTGTAAAAATAAATTATGGACTGCAGCCTTGGACTTAAAAACCCAAGATAACAATGAAATCACCGGGTTTTGGAGAGTCAACCCCAGCCAGTCTTATGCTTTGAATGGGCATTTAACAGCTACGCTCAAAAATCTATCCTTTCTCAATCTATTCTCTCCTGAAGTAAGCGCTTTAAAAGGCTCTGCCAAAGCTAGCATTCAGTTTACAGGGAGTCTTTCCAAGCCTATCTTGAAAACAGAAGGCACTATCAACCAATTATTCATACCCTTAAAATCCTTAGCAACCGACTTGCAGCTCCATTCGATACATGTCTCACAAGAAAATTTAGGCCAATTTAATATCCATGGATCTGGCACTTTAGGGGGTGGCGCGTTTGCGATCAAAGGGAAAGGCTCCATCAAAGAGTTTTTGCCCGATGTTTCGTTGCAATTGACAGGACAAGATCTCTTACTGAGCCAAACACCAGAGTACTTCATCAAGGCATCACCGAACCTTCTTCTTCAGTTAAAGCAAGGCCAAGCCAATCTTTCTGGAGATATGAGTATCGACGAAGCTCACATCCACATTGAGCAACTTAATAACTCTGTTAATGTTTCCCCTGATGTTGTCATCGTACATAGCAAGAAAAGTACCGCTATCCAACCACACTCGGAAGTTGCCAAACCTTTTGCCACATTACATAGCAACATAAAAATCACTTTAGGAAATCAAGTTCACTTTAAAGGGTTTGGGTTAGATACGCGTTTGAAAGGAAGCCTCCAATTAAAAAACGCACCAAACCATCCGATGAAAGCAACAGGCAAAATACAACTAGTCGATGGCACTTATAAAACTCGAGGAAAAAAACTAGAGCTAACAAAAGCCCAACTTGTTTTTGCAGACTCACCTTTAACGAACCCTGCTTTAGATATCAAAGGGCAACGTCACATTAAACACACAGCCCAAGTAAGCAATACGAAAGACTACTTTGATCCAACCATCATTCATAATGGCCCATTGATGGTTGGCGTCACGTTAAAAGGCACGCTGAAATCACCCGTATTAAGGTTATTTAGCACCCCAACGCTACCTGAAGGAGATATTCTTTCATATCTTATTTTAGACAAGCCACAAAGGGCGGCCTCTCTGACTGAAGGTAAGCTTCTATTTACAGCAGCTAACGAATTACTTTATCAATTTGGATCTAAAACAACTGATATTCGCCCTGCCCTACATGAGCAGTTTAATGTTGACAAACTTGAGTTGCAATCAAACCCTAACAAGGATGGCAGATCGGGGTTAGAAGATACAGCGCTTGTCGTTGGTAAACAAATATCTTCCAAGCTTTATGCAGAATATTCATTGGGCATTATCGATACGGCAAGCACCATCCATCTTCGTTATCTATTAGGAAAACATGTGACACTTGAGACATCAGCATCTAGAAGCTCAGTGAGCGCGGATTTACTGTTTCTTTTTGAAAGTGGCTGATAGTTCAGCACTTCAAAACCACCTTTATCTTATTGCAAAAATTTTTACAAAGAGCTGAAAACGTGTGTTAACATTTTGCATACACTTGGATTAAAAAAAGAATATTGAGACTCTCCTAACCGTATAAAGCCCAGATGATAAAATAAACTACTCCACCTGGTAACAACACAGCTACTGCTTAAAAAGCAGCTAGAAGCATCTCAGGCGTTAACCCTCTATCCTTTAAAACTTCTTTAAGCTTATTTAAGGCTTCGACTTGAATTTGTCGGACACGCTCTCTGGTTAACCCAATGTCTTTACCAACATCTTCAAGGGTCGCCTGTTCATGGCCTCTTAAGCCAAAACGGCGGACAACAACAGCACATTGCTTGTCTGACAATTGACATAGCCAATCACTAAGCTCTCTTTGAAAATCATTCTCTTCCAAATCTGTCAATGGATCGGCGGTTTCATCATCACCAATGATATCAATCAAAAATTTCTCTGACTCTCCACCAATGGGCGTGTCTAAAGATGCCACACGCTCATTTAAGCCCATGATTTTTTCAACATCATCTTTGCTCTTGTTTGCCTGATTTGCGATCTCTTCAAAGTTAGGCTCATGATCTAAAGATTGTGCAAGCTCTCGGCCTATGCGCAAATATACGTTCATCTCTTTGACGATATGAATAGGCAAACGGATGGTTCGCGTCTGATTCATCAAACCCCTTTCTATGGTTTGACGGATCCACCAAGTGCCATATGTAGAGAATCTAAAACCTTTCTCTGGATCAAATTTTTCAACCGCACGAATAAGTCCTAAATTTCCTTCCTCAATTAAATCTAATAAAGAAAGACCTCGGTTTAAATAGCGGCGAGCTATTTTGACAACCAAACGCAAATTACTTTCAATCATACGTTTTTTGGAGGCTTCATCTCCTTTTAAAGATTTTCGGGCATAATAAACTTCTTCTTCTGCGGTCAATAAGGGAGCAAACCCTATCTCCCCAAGATAAATTTGGGTCGCATCTAAAGATTTTCTATGATCAACCCGCTCTAAACTTTGATCGGGCCCCTCAATCACAAGCTCAGGACTTTCTTCGGTCAGGTCTCTTGCTATGGCATCATCACTATGACTAGCTGATGGCTCACTTTTAGTAGAAATTGATTTTAGCTTATCAACTTCAGGCAACAATTCCCATACATCAGACATAATCCTGGCCCCTTTTTTTATTTTATTAGTTACTCGCTAATGATTTTTGTGACAGCATCCAATTCTGCCAACAGATGAACAAAACGCTCTTCACCAAAACCATTGACTAACTTTCTTTGCGCTTCTTGCCACAAAGGTAAACCTTTGTTTAAAGTTTCCTTGCCCAAGACCGTTAATCCGTAGGCTTTGGAGCGCCTGTCTCGTGCTTCCATCGTTTGAATGAATCCCAATTTCTCTAAAGGTTTTAAATTCCTTGTCAGAGTTGTTCGATCCATTACAAGAGAATTAGCCATTTCTGTTAAAGTTCTGGCTGATACCGATGCTAAAGATACGAGCAAAGTAAATTGGGTTGCTCTGATGCCAGCTGGCTCCAAGCAATGATCGTAGTATTGAGTCACGGCACGTGTTGCCCTGCGCAAGTTGAAACAACTGCATCTAGGATTGACGTGGCGGTAGTCGATTTGTTCGTTAACTTCCATTGGATATCCCCCTTATTAAAAGTGTAGGATCCCTTTTTGGTAAATGGCAAACTAAATTAGTTAAGAATCTCAAATAAATTTTAAGTACTTGTAGGGCCTCGCATTTTTTTTTCAAAAGGAATAAACTGAGTTCATGAAAAATGGGCTAAAGTCTAGAAAGCTCTGAAATTAAAGGAGAAGTTCATGCAAGATAGTTACAAAAGCCGGGATACTTTTACAGCAAGCAACCAATCACATACTTTCTATTCACTGAAAAAATTACCTAGTCAAGCCAGCATTGAGAAGCTTCCATTCTCACTAAAAATACTGTTAGAAAACCTATTAAGATGTGAAGATGGCGATGCGATTTCTAAAGAAGACATCGATGCACTGATTCATTGGGACGCAAAAAGCCCTCCTTCACAAGAAATAGCTTTCACGCCCAGCCGGGTCATACTGCAAGATTTTACAGGCGTGCCTGCCATTGTTGATTTAGCAGCTATGCGCGAGGCCATGGCTAGCTTAAAAGGGGATCCCAACAAGATTAACCCTCTGTCTCCTGTTGAGCTTGTTATCGATCACTCAGTCATGGTTGATCACTTTGGACAGGCCGATTCTTTTTCACAAAATACTCAAATGGAATTTTCGCGCAATGAAGAGCGCTATGCTTTCCTACGTTGGGGCCAAAAAGCGTTTGAAAACTTTAAAGTCGTCCCTCCTGGCACGGGTATTGTTCATCAAGTCAACCTTGAGTACTTAGCTAGAGTCACCTTTAAAAATGAAGATGGCGTCGCTTACCCCGACACTTTGGTTGGTACTGATTCTCATACAACTATGATTAATGGCTTAGGCGTCTTAGGCTGGGGCGTCGGTGGGATAGAAGCTGAAGCTGCGATGCTCGGCCAGCCGATCACAATGCTTATACCACAAGTCATCGGCTTTGAATTAAAAGGCCAGCTCAAGGAAGGCTCTACCGCGACAGATTTAGTTTTAATAGTCGTAGAAATGTTACGCAAAAAAGGCGTTGTTGGAAAATTTGTAGAATTTTTTGGAGATGGCTTAGATCATATGCCTCTCGCTGATAGAGCAACGATTGCTAACATGGCACCAGAATACGGCGCAACCTGTGGCATCTTCCCTATTGATCAAGAAGTGCTTACTTATTTAAAACTCACCGGCCGTACTCAAGAGCAAGTTGAGCTCGTTGAAAATTATTATAAGGCACAAGGTTTATTTAGAGAGAAAGGTCAAAAACCAGCGACTTACACAGATGTCTTATCTTTAGATCTCAATACCGTTGTTTCATGCATCGCTGGCCCTAAACGTCCACAAGATAGAATTAACTTAACCGATGCAAAATCAGCTTTTAAAACCACCATGAAAGAAATCATGGCTGAAAGAGGCTCTCGAGAAACCGATGATGGCGCTATCAATGAAGGTGCCCATATCATTGAAGGTGATGCCTCCTTTAAAAATAACGGTGATGAAGAGATACTTCATCATGGTGCCGTTGTGATTGCGGCCATCACGAGCTGTACAAACACATCTAATCCCGCAGTCATGCTAGCAGCAGGCCTTCTTGCCAAAAATGCTAATGCTAAAGGCTTAAAAACAAAACCTTGGGTCAAAACAAGCTTAGCTCCCGGTTCACAAGTCGTGATGGACTATCTAAAGAAAGCTGATGTTGTCGGCGACCTCGATAGACTAGGCTTTAATCTTGTAGGCTTTGGCTGCACCACATGTATTGGTAACTCTGGTCCTTTGCCGGTTGCTGTCAGTAAAGCCATCCATCAAGGTAACCTTGCTGTCTCGGCTGTGCTTTCTGGTAATCGTAACTTTGAAGGCCGCGTGCACCCAGAGGTACGAAACGCCTACCTAGCATCCCCGCCTTTAGTTGTGGCTTATGCCCTTGCTGGTACGATGGACAAAGATCTGACGACAGAGCCTTTAGGTCAAGGGAAAGACGGCAAAGACGTTTACCTCAAAGATATTTGGCCAAGCTTGCAACAAATTAATCAAAGCGTCCAAGATGATGTGTCGCCCGATATGTTTATTCAAAGTTACAAATCAGTTTTTGAAGGTGATGAAGACTGGCGCGCTTTAAAAGTGCCTGATTCTGAGCTCTATGAGTGGGCGCCTGAATCTACGTATGTCAAGCACCCGCCTTTCTTTGAAGGCATTGAAGCGACCCCAGCGCCTTTGAAAGACTTAAAAGGTGCTAGAGTTTTAGTAAAGGTGGGAGACTCAGTAACAACCGATCATATTTCTCCAGCTGGTGCAATCTCACCTGATTCACCTGCTGGTCAATATCTCCAAGAAAAAGGCATTTCACCTAGAGCATTCAATTCTTATGGCTCAAGGCGAGGCAACCACGAAGTTATGATGCGTGGTACCTTTGCTAATGTTCGAATGCGTAATCAGTTAGCACCTGGCACTGAAGGCTGTTGGACTTGCTTTCAGCCTAGTGGTGAGAAAATGTCTATCTATGATGCATCTACCAAATATAAAGATAACAACACAGCTTTAGTGGTTTTAGCAGGCAAAGAATATGGAACTGGCTCTTCAAGAGACTGGGCAGCTAAAGGCCCTGCTCTTTTAGGAATCAAAGCTGTGATTGCTGAAAGTTATGAGCGTATCCATCGCTCAAACCTCATCGGCATGGGCGTGCTTCCTTTACAATATAAAGATGGTGACTCAGCTGATACCTTAGGTTTAACTGGTCATGAAAGCTTTGATATCCTCACCTCACAAGCCAAACCTGGGGCCATGCTCACGGTAACGGCCACAGATGAAACCGGCAAGTCGAAGACTTTCGAGGCAAAAATTAGAATAGATACCCCTAAAGAGCTTGAGTATTTTAAAAATGGCGGCATCTTACATTATGTTTTAAGAAATTTAGCCAAACACTAATATAAGAAGGAAGTTGCCATGAATGTAAGGGTTGTCAAAGACAGCATGGGTGAATTAGAGGTGCCCGAAGAGGCCCTCTATGGCGCCCAAACCCAACGAGCTGTCAATAATTTTCCAATCAGTGGCCTCACCATGCCGCGCGGTTTTATTCAAGCGATGGGCTATATTAAGTCTGCCTGTGCTAGCGCTAACAAAAAATTAAAACTTTTAGACGCTGACACAACTCAGGCCATTGTAACCGCTGCGCAAGAAGTGGCTCTTGGCCAGCATGATACCCACTTCCCTATTGATGTGTTTCAAACTGGCTCTGGCACCAGCACAAACATGAATACGAACGAAGTGATAGCAAGACTTGCAAGTCTCTCTTCAAAAAAAGAGATCCACCCTAATGATCATGTCAATATGGGGCAAAGCAGTAATGATATTATTCCAACTGCGATCCACGTCAGTTGTGCCCTTGGCGCACACCAACAACTGCTCCCAGCGCTAAAGCACCTATCTGACGCCTTAGATAAAAAAGCAGAGGCACTCAAAGATGTTGTCAAAACAGGGCGCACACATCTGATGGATGCTATGCCTGTAACGCTCGGACAAGAAATTGGAGGATGGTCTGCCCAGATTAAAAATGGAATAGCTAGAATCGAGTCTGCACTAGAGCGTATTCATGCGTTAGCCATTGGCGGCACAGCTGTGGGTACAGGTATCAATGCACCAGAGCGCTTTGGAAAAACTGTCGCAACGTTGCTTGCTAAAGAAACTAAAATTCCATTTACAATCAGCAGTAATTATTTTGAAAGCTTAAGCAGCCAAGACGCTGCTTGTGAATTATCAGGCCAGCTTAAAACAGTGGCCTGCTCCATGATGAAAATCGCGAATGATTTGCGCTGGATGAACTCAGGTCCGCTAGCAGGGATTGGGGAAATTGCTTTACCGGCTCTGCAACCTGGAAGCAGCATCATGCCAGGCAAAGTCAACCCTGTTATCCCTGAAGCGGTGGCTATGGTGGCGGCTCAAGTCATCGGTAATGATTCAACGATCACTGTGGCGGCTCAATCAGGTAACTTTCAGCTCAATGTGATGTTACCTGTCATAGCTTATAACTTACTTCAAAGCATTGACATCTTAAGCAATGCAGCATTATCACTTGCTGATAATGCCATAGATGGGTTTACGGTTAATGAAGATAACCTCAAAAATGCTTTAGATCGTAATCCTATCCTAGTCACAGCGCTCAACACAGTGATTGGTTATGAAAAAGGCGCCGCCATTGCCAAAGCAGCTTATGCCAATGGTAAGTCGGTGCGTGAAGTGACGGAAGACATGACAGATCTTTCTGAGAAGGATTTGGATCGTCTCCTTGATCCAGCACAACTAACAAAAGGTGGTATACCAAAGTAGTTGTCTGACCTGTCTAGGTTACAGTACTCTCAACTGTAACCTACCTTCATTTTAGATCACTTTTTATGCCTTTAAATTTTATGTTACACCAAGCAGGTGATAAGTTAACTAAAGATATCACTCGATACATCACTAGACACAGCTCAAATCCTGACTTCCTTCTTAACATCAAAGAGCTTGTCGAGCTACTTCGCGATGTAAGAAATGCTGTCGTCATGCGAGAAGACTTGAAAGTAGCTCTGGGTGAAAAATACAAGAATAACCTGGAATTAATACAAACGGCGATTGGCACTCTATGTGTTATACAAGCTAAAGATCTCTATGCCTTCCCTGCCCAACCACCAATCAATTTTTTAAAGCAATGCCGTCTTGAATTAATGAAGCTTCTTCCTCAACATGAGGATGAGCTCACAGTAGATGCAGGAGCAAGCGCTAAAGCACGAAAAGGAGCATGATAAGCTCTTGTCATGTTTATACAGGCTTCACTCCCTCCAAGTCTTGCTTCTCTTGAGCACTATCTTGTTCAGATTTCACAATGGTTGATTTAAGCGCAACCAACAAGACGATCCCAGGAATAGAAATAAGTAGGCTCCATAAGAAAAACTCTGTCCAACCAAATTTATCTACCAAGACACCAGCAGCTGGCCCGACAAAAACTCGCCCAATAGCGCTTAAAGCACTAAGCAAGGCGAATTGAGTTGCGGTATATTTGGAGTGGCACAGACTCATAATAAAAGCTAAGAAAGCGGCTGTACCCAGTCCGCCGCCCAAGTTCTCAAGAAAAATACTAGCGCACATGAGCGGGTAATTGCTCCCCACCAAAGTTAGAAGCAAATAAGCAAGGTTTGTAATCCCCTCAATAAATCCGAACCAGAGCAAAGATCGATATAACCCGATCCGGGTCATCATCATGCCCCCTAGAAAGACTCCAACTAAAGTTGCCCCTAAGCCGACTGTTTTATTAATCAGCCCAACATCAAGTAAATCAAAGCCAACTCCTCGCAGCAAGAAAGCCGTCGTTAATGTCCCTGCGAAAGCATCCCCTAATTTATATAAGACGACTAAAGCCAATAGGCCTAAAGCATTTTTTCGAGAAAGAAATTCTTCAAAAGGTTTAATACAAGCTTGTACAATATTAATAGGCGGCCTTGGCTCACTCTCGGGCTCATCAGCAAAAATGGTGATCATTAACGTCACACCAAAAAAAGCGGCCATCAGCATATAAGTCATTTGAAAACCAATATAGTTCGCTAAGACCAGAGCCAAACCTCCCGACACTAACATCGCGACACGATAGCCGCCAACAAACATCGCGGCTCCTAGACCTAGCTCTTTTGCCTTTAATATTTCTGTTCGATAAGCATCGATAGCTATATCTTGGGAAGCGGATAAAAATGCAAAACTTAAAGCAATCAAACCTAACAGCACTGGTGCTTCTTTAGGAGAAAACGAAGCCATGACGAATAAGGTCGCGATTAACGCGATTTGGCATATGATAATCCACCCTTTTCTGCGCCTATCTTTCGGTGCGTAGCGATCCATCAGTGGTGCCCAAAAAAACTTATAGACATATGGCTGACCGACTAACCCTAAAAAGCCAATCGTCACGATATCCACACCGTCAACGGTATACCAAGCTTGTAAAGCGCCCCCTGTTAGTCCCAAAGGCAATCCTGAAGCAAAACCCAAAGCTAAAACAACGAGCATCCGTTTGCTTAATAAAAATTTTAATTTCTCATACATGTTTAATCACTATTCCCGTGGCTAACTTGCCTTTCTGAGTCATTTTTAGGCTTTAAACTAAAGATGTTATACACTTTCGCCTGATGTTATGACAACCCGCAAGACCCGTGATAAAAGTTAAACCTCTACAGTTCTTGGCCCTAAGCTTATTGTCTTTAAGTTTAAATTGCCATGTCTTCGCAAAAGCCAGCAACAAAGTTATTTGGAGGGCTGATTTTTGGTGCGCGATCAAGCAAGATTATAAAGAATATTACTCCTTTCAAGGCCTGTCCCATTTAGGTTTTGCTATTGGGGCTGCTGGCATTTTTGCAAATACTGCTTTGGATGAAAATACTAACCAATACTGGCAACGCCATATTAGAAGTCACCGAACTAATAAAATAGCAGATAGTGTTGATAGCTTTACTCAATTAAGACAGATTAGGGTTGTCATCCCTACTTACCTTGCTGCCATAGCCTTAAATCAAACATTAGATGCTCAATGGACACGCCCACTAGGCAAATGGGGAGAGCATTCGCTAAGAATTTTAATATTAGCAGCCCCGCAGCAAGCACTGCTAACAGAAGCTTTAGGCGCTCACCGACCACGCTTTGGGCGTTCAAACTGGGGCTTTTTTAAGGGCAATCGAGGTGTTAGTGGACACGCCTTTTATGGCGCTGTTCCCCTTATCAGCGCCGCAGCGACTAGCGATAGCTGGCAAGCGAAGACGATATTCTATACCTTATCAACGCTACCGGCCCTCTCTAGAGTCAATACTGATAAACACTATTTCTCTCAAGCAGCATTGGGATGGGGGCTAGCTTTTATGGCTTCACAAGCCATTATGAAGTCTGATCAAAAACTAATCTCGCCAGTCAAGTACAAGTTATCTTTTCAACCTATGAATGGCGGATGGCTTATGGGCGGACAGATGGAATTTTGATATAGTGTGGACTCACTATTCACACAAGGGGCCTATGGCCATGAAAAAACTGTTATTATTATCAAGCCCTCTCATTTTTGCAGCTTTAACAACGTCGAGTTTTGCAGCTGACGCATTACCTACTGAAAATGATAAAATTAGTTACAGTATTGGTGTTGATATTGGCAAGCACTTTAAAAATCAAAGTGTCACCATTGATCAAAAAAGTTTCCTTAAGGGGATCGAGCATGGCCAACAAGGCTCCGATCTACTCATGACAGAAGCACAAATTAAAGATACACTCCTTGCGCTACAGAAAAAAATATTAGAGCAACAAAATGAGGAGCGTAAAAACTTGGCTGAAAAAAATTTAAAACAAGGTAATGCCTTTTTAGCACAAAATAAAACTCGCAATGAAGTGAAGGTCACAGAATCTGGCTTACAGTACAGAGTGATTAAACAAGGCGAAGGTACACCTCCAAAAGCCGATGATAGAGTATCTACTCATTACCGTGGCACTTTGATTGACGGCACAGAATTTGATAGCTCTTATGCCCGTGGCGAGCCAATGCAATTTGCAGTCAATGGTGTGATCCCTGGTTGGACTGAGGCCTTACAACTCATGAAGCCTGGTGCTAAGTGGGAGCTTTGGATCCCTTCAACGTTAGCTTATGGCGAAAATGGCGTTGGCAATGTCATTGGACCAAATGCAACGCTTGTTTTCGAAATTGAGTTGCTTGATGTGCTGAGTGCTGAAGGTTAATCCTCCAGCCCATTTTTTGTCAAAGCCAAGCTCAGCTTGGCTTTGATGATGATGCTCCCTTTTAAGTAAAATTTTCATTTTCATACCTACTCTATATTGATACCTAGATCGAACCATCCCCCAACTGTCAACAAAGGTTTTAACATGAGTGACAATCTCCTCTTTAAAGAAGTAGAATTTTTTGACACTAAGTTTAGTGATCTTAATTTAGAGAAGGTTGAATGGCATGGTAAGATTTTTGAAAATTGTCAGTTCGAAAAAATCAATTTTCATGAAGCTATTTTTTCACGTTGTATTTTTACCGACTGCGAGTTCAAACTTTGCAACCTAAGTGCTCTTAACCTAAAGTATAGTGCTTTTAGAGGTGCATCTTTTGAGTCTTGCAAACTCATGGGGATCAATTGGACTCAAGCACAATGGCCACAAATCAACTTAGCTAGCCCTATTGAGTTCTATAAATCAAATATTAGTTACTCAAGCTTTTATGAGCTAGAGCTTTCAGAAATTATTATCGAAGACTGTAAAGCTCATGATGTTGATTTTAGGGGAGCCAACTTATCTAGCTCCAGCTTAATACTCACTGATTTTGAAAATAGCATGTTCCAACATACCAATCTGCAAAAGTCAGATTTTAGTGAAGCCATTCATTATCAAATCAATCCTCTTGAAAACAACATTTCAAAAGCTAAGTTTTCCATGCCTGATGCGATGGCTTTGCTACAAAGTTTTGGCATTGAACTACAAGATTTCTAAAAATAAAAAGCATAAAAAAACCGGCCTAAGCCGGTTTCCTGAAAGACAAAATCAAATAAACCTTCGGCTTACCATTTCTTTCTTTCTGCTTGATAAGCTTGCTCATCATCTAACTTAAATTGACGATAAGCAGCTACATCTAAATCATCAAAATCATCAGCGGCTGGATCAGAGAAAATCATAGCGCTGCGACGTGTACGAGTAGTGAAAGGAACTTCTTGACTATATTCATCTTCTGAATCATATTCTGAATCATAATCAGAGACAGCAACGTAATCCTTATCTAAGTAATCTTCGACCTTATCAGCAGCAAATTTAACAGCTAGACTTCCAAGACCATAAACAGCAGCATTCCATAAGAAATGAACGCCAACACCAATCGGAGAAGTTGCAGCAGCATAAGTCATGCCACCAACAAATGCAGCGCCAGCAGCTGCCCAACCTAATAAACCTTTATTTTGTAACATTTTATATACCCTCATATATTTAAGAATGGAAAAAACTGAGTCAATAAACTCAAGTTGCCAAACTATATCAAGGGTTAAGCATGAAAACTTGTTTAAGTAGACAGCCTGAGACAAATGAAGGATGGACGGTTAATAGTCCTTAAAATACTAGTTGGATAACTTAACTTTTCCTGGCTTTTCTTCAAAAAATTGCAGGGCAATCAAAGAAGTTAAACAATATCCTAGAAAACAGTAAAATCCTGTCTCAAGATGAGCATCCATATTCACTAATATATCAATCTCTATAGGCACGCCTAAAATCGACGACTCGTGCGTCTCCCCGGTATTTCGAGTGCCAGTCGATAGGTACGATAAAAAAATAGCTACTACAAAAACATCACACATAGACCATTTGCCAATGGACTGAATAAATCGAATGATATTTCTTCTAGCGGTATATTGTTTCATAAAGAGTGCTTGAACTAGCATGATAATTTTGGCTGTTGGAACCACGACGCTAAACAAAAAAATCAAAGTTGAAACAATATAATATCCTTGATCAAACAAATCATTAACCGTTGTTAAGATGGAATTATTCGTGTCAAAAAAATTAATATCGAAACGAGTTAAGGGTGCATCAACCGCGCCAGTGGTGCTTATGTGCAACATAGAGAGTGACAAGCCAGGGATCAAAAGAAACATAGCAGCAAATGACATGATAAGAGCGACCTGGTTACGAGGACTTCCCTTCAATAAGTCAAAACTCGGTAAGATGGATTTCATTTACTCAACTCAATTGTTATCCTAGTGACAGTAAGCCATTCTAAAAGAAAAACTCCCTGGAGACTAGGCGCCTTTCATTGCCTACCCACAATCTTTGTTATAGCTATAAACGAAGTTTTGTCTCTTTAATGCTTTTTAGATAACCATCAACAACGGAGTCACCTGCCTTTAGATCCTCTAAGTGCTCTGGTTTAGAGCTGCCCTGCACAACACTCATCCTATGTGGCATAAACAATCGAGTTTGGCGACGCACCGATTCTTGAGATGATGCGTAGATCGTTTGAAGCGGATCAAGCGCTATGATGTTGTCAACGATATCACTCAGCACAACAGGGCCAAAGAAGCATAAAGCATATTCAGGAATATTTGAGGCATAAACGACTAAAGAACGTCCATTTATTTGACGTCTCATTTGCTGAATCACCGCATTATCAGCCCAATCTCCAAAACAAACAATGGTCTTATTGACCACCTGCTTTAGGAATTGATATTGCTTGTCATTGAAACAAAACTGCTTTAATTGATATAAAAATTTTTCAGCAGAATTTTTAGGAAAACTTTGGATCCTCACATCAGAAAACAACTCATAACCTAGGATTCTTTTATGAAACTCATCAAGAGAACTTGCCTTTTCTGTGACGATCTTAAGGTTAGACCAAGCTTTGATGACATGCTCAGATAATTCAAGAACCATTAGTTGAGGGACTGAGCCTTTTGGATCATAGTTGTCCCAATCAATACTTTTAAAAACTGTTTCTATGGACTTAATACACGAACAGCCTAGCACCACAAAATGGCTATCTTTAAATAAATTCAAATCAGGAATTGATTTTTCATTGCTACCTACAAACCATTTGTAATGATTAGCCTTCTTTAGCTCAGCATGATCAATATCTTCAAAATCTAACGCCAACTCTTCTGTGCTGCTAAGAGATCCACATGAATCATACCCAGCATCTGACTGCTCTTGAAACTCAGCTAAAGCTGGGGTAAAGGCTTTACGATAGGCTCGAGAGCTCTCAGCGGCTTGATCTCTCTTGCGAGATTTTTCAAAAGCAACCTTTTGTTGCAATTGAGCCACATCTAACATACCCGCTCTATCTCCACTTTATAATCCTCATGATCGATTAAAGCGCCATTGTAAAGCTTCTTTAACACTCTCTCGTAATTCAATAGGCTCAATTTTGATAAACAAATCTGTCACACCGTTCCCAGAGTAAGCATTAAGCGTCAATCCTGCATCAACATCCATTTTAAATTTCAGATACCCTGGTGGGTATTTATGACGACAGCACTCAGAAATACCTATCACCACCTTAGCGACGCCCTCGTTAGACTCCAGCCATTTCAAGCTTTTTTTAACCGATCGCTCTAGACTTTGGTGCCTACCCATTGTGATGAACAGCTCCTATTCAAATGTACTATAGAAATCAAAATTAATTTTTAAATTTCTTTTGGCGAGCTCTGATAACAAATAGTTTGAAAATACAAGACCCCGGTTAAAAGCTTCTAAGAAAACCCCACAATGGATGTCAATATTAAAATTATCACTTAAATCTTGCCAAATGGTTAGATCATCTGTCACTCTATCTAATAGAGTTATAATTTGTTTCTCTAAATGCATATGCTCAGGCTCAGCCCCATATAAGATCCACTTGCCTTTACGCTCAATATGCATTTGATTGTGCCTGAATTTTTGATCCCCTTTTTTACAAGCAATATCTGGCTTGGCTGCAAGCAACTCAGAGATACTATCTGGTAATAAACTTTCGCCAAAAATTCGTAAACTTACTTTAGACGAATCGATTGGACCGCCAATAAGATAACCATGCTTTGGCACTTTAACAGGTGGAAACGGATGAATATTGGACACAAAACCTCAATTAATACAACAATGTGTACACAACTTGCGAATATAATCTATGTTACGTCCCTTTGAAATATTGTGCAATATCAAAACTTCAAAGCTCGACAAGCTCAGCAAACACTCAGATAAAAGGGGAATATTATTGATTTAGTCCATCAACACTCTGGGTAAATGACCGCTAAACCACCCTGAGAGGTCTCTTTATAAATAGATAACATGTCATACCCAGTCTTTTTCATGGTATCAATGACCTGATCTAGCGAGACGTAATGGCGACTATCTTCAGCGAGCGTTAGTTTAGCCGCATTCACTGCCCTCACCGCAGCCATTGCATTACGCTCAATACATGGGATTTGCACAAGTCCCCCGATGGGGTCGCAAGTAAGGCCAAGATGGTGCTCCATCCCCATTTCAGCAGCTTTCTCAACTTGCCAAATGTCGCCGCCCAAAATCTCAGCAAACCCACCTGCGGCCATTGAGCAAGCAACACCAACTTCACCTTGGCACCCCACTTCAGCACCAGAAATACTTGCTCGCATTTTGTACAAAAGTGCTATGCCACCTGCCGTTAACAAATATTGCCTACATTTCTCAATGCTTGCTTCAGGATAGAAATCCATATAATACTTTAAAACAGCTGGTATGATCCCAGCTGCGCCATTTGTTGGCGCTGTAACAATGCGGCCTCCGGCCCCATTTTCTTCATTCACAGCGAGACCATAAACGTTAAGCCATAACATGGGATCTGTTTCTTTCTTAGCGATAAGAGTCTTGTAAAGCTGCGCTGCTCGCCTACGAACTTTTAAACCACCAGGTAAAATACCCTCTGTTTGGCAGCCTCGCTCAATAGAAGCCATCATCACTTCAATGATCCTTTCGAGTTTCATATCAATTGTTTTTTGATCTCGAAAAATTAGCTCATTGGCAAGAATAATATCTGAAATATTCAGTTGATGCTCATCACAATGCATGAGCAGCTGCTTTGCTGTATGAAAAGGATATGGCAGTTGCTCACTATCTACAGTTAAAGAGCCAGCTTGAATGTCTAAATCAGAGACAATAAACCCTCCACCAACTGAATAATATTGCAAGCTATAGAGCCATTGGTCACCACAAAAGGCACTGAATCTCATACCATTCACATGATAATCTAGCTGCTCCATAAAGTGGAAAATGAAATCTCGACTTGAGTTAAAAGATATTTCCTTTTTTTGTAACAGATTAATTTTCTGCATCGCTTGGATGACATCAGGACGCCCAAACATTTCTAAAGGATCAACAGATTCAGGCAGGTGCCCCTCTAGCCCCATTAAAATGGCTTTGTCTGTATGATGACCTTTACCGGTACAAGCTAAGGAGCCAAACAACTCACATTGGATTCGAGATACATCTGTAAACCACTGCTCATGCTCAAGTTTTTGAACAAAATCATAAGCGGCAATCATAGGGCCCATGGTGTGTGAGCTTGAAGGACCAATCCCCACAGAGAATAAATCGAAAATACTCACAGACATAGGCTCACCTCTTGACACTTAATGTAAACATGAAAGCGTTATGAACAGCTAGCTCAATTATGATTCAGTCATTGGGAAATTAAGAATAGCGCGCTTAAATTCTCTAGAAGGCGGATGTGGACCAATCCAGACATTCAGCATCATATTAAAAAACTCATGGCTCTTCCAGTTGCCTTGAAGCTCTTGATTGATATAAAGATTCATAGCATATGGCTCTTCATATTGAATAGAAATGATATCACCAGCCTTAAAATCCCTAGAAATACTTTCTTTAAAAGACTGAATATCTTTTGAGTGAATTTCTAATGCTATATCATTATTATTAACGATAAAAGACTCAAACCAAGTTTTAACTACATTATAATCTTCGACCTCATCCGCTAAAACATGAAGCTGCATCACTAAAGGGCCTTCATGATCCCGCATCATCTTTTCACCTTTAACAGGTGTGGATGAATATATGGAGCCTATATATAATTTTTGACCAAACTGAAACCGTAATGCATGGCTTTGCAATTGTACCGTCACTTTTCTATTCATTGTCTCAATCGTCAAAGGCAGATGGATCCCTTCAACAAGCACGCCTGGGGATTTAGCCAACCCGCTTGTACTTATCATGACGAATAACACAAATAGAAGCCACTTTTTCTGCATCTTTAATCCCTTCTAAGCTTTTCAGACATGGAAACTGGCGTATGGTACCGATTAAGAATCCAATAAGAAGATATCATAAATGTAAATATAGTCGCGATTTGTATGGTATATGAACATTTTTGCGTGATTAGCCCAACACTTAAAGCTTTGTAGACCACCAACAACGAAAACTCACTAATCTGGCCAATCCTAACCCCTATTTCCCAAGATTTACCTGTAGAGCCAGTCATGTTCTTAAGTAGATATTTAAAGCTAAATGGCTTAATCGCGATCATTAAAATAGCTAGTCCGGCAGCTGGCAATAAGACCGATGGTAAAGCTTGTAAATCAATACCTGCACCCAAAGAGAAGAAAAACAAGATAAGAAAAAAATCCCTTAGTGGTTTTAGAGACTCAGCTATAAATCGTGCAACAGGACTAGCTGCTAGCGAAATACCAGCAATAAAAGCGCCAACCTCAAATGAAACTTTTAAATACTCAGCCAATTGCCCTAAAGCCAAACACCAGCCTATCGCCACTAAAAATAGAAATTCATGAATTCTACTAAATTTACTGAGGGTCGGCACAAGCACCCATCGCTCCACAGCAAAGGCCAACAATATAAGCCCTGGTAACGCAATAGAAACCCTGCCAAACTCCATGAGTGATAAACCACCGCCTGTGCCTGCCCCCTCAATCAAGAGCAATGCAAAAATAGCTATAATATCTTGAAGAAGCAAAATACTAATGACTATTTCACCCATTTTCTGATGGTGAAGCACCGTTGTCGGCAAAAGTTTTAATCCAATGATAGTGCTAGAAAACATCATGCAAGTGCCGATCACTAAACTATCAACACCATTAAACCCCATCATCATTCCAAAGCCAGCACCAACTAAACCAAAAAGAAAGGAACTTGCGACAGTAATCCCGGTGGTTTGTTTGAGCATTTTAACTAAGCTTTGTGGTTCAAGATTCAAACCTAGCAAGAATAGTAGGAAGACAATGCCAATATCGCTAACATCTCGAATGATGCCTTTATCTTCAAATAGACCAAGACCTGGACCTAAAATGGCACCCAAGACAATATAAGCCACTAAAAGTGATTGGCGGGTCCATAAAGCTAAGGTAGCTAAAATGGCAGCCCCAGAAAAAATAAGGAAAATTGAATGTAAGATAGCGTTATGCATGATGACTTCCATATGGAGACAACAATATAGCCATAGCAACTGAATTTTAGGTATCGACTACATGCCCTGCTCTACAACTTAGAAAAATTTTATATAAGAGATACTATCATTTTCCACGGAACATAAAAACTCAGGTATCATAAAGGCAATTATGATTACTGGACAAGCCATGCATTACAGATTCATCCTATTTATTTTGGTATTTATCTTACTTGGATGTGATCAAGGGATAAAGCCCTCGCGAACTTTTACTCATTCTGGGTTAGGCATCGTTGCGGCAGCTATCTCAAAAAATAGCGAGCAAGCTTTAGTTTCCACAGTTGATCTAGGTGTTCAATTCTGGGACCTACAAGCTAATAAACTCAAATTTAAATTGAAACATCATGGCTATGACCAAGATATTTTAGCTATCGCACTTGCCAAAGATTCGCCAATAGCTGTTAGCTTGAGTGCAAATGCTATGGCTGTTTGGGACACTAAAACTGGGCAGGCCTATAGATACCTAGAAATAAAAGAAAAACCCACTTCGCTTGCACTCTCGAAAACTGGGAAATATGCACTCATCGGTTTTACAGATTACAGCGCCCAACTTATTGACGTAGTCAATGGTAATATATTAAGGAATTTTAAGCACGCTGACACAGTGACGACTGTTGAATTATCTGATGATAACAAGCTTGCCATGATTGGCTCTGATGATACGGCTGTACGAATATGGGAACTTAATACGGGTAACATGCTATATCAATGGTTCCATCCTTCTAAAGTTAATCACATTAAGAGTTCACCTAATAACCAATATTTACTCAATGCTTCTTCACAAAGCAAAGCATGGATCCATGATTTAAAAACAGGGAAAATAGTAAGCGAGCTACAACTTGCCCCTAAATATAACATCTTTCGTATCTTACCTTCTTCCATTACAGCGAGTCTTTTCACTAATGACAGCAAAACGATTATCACTGGCCACCCACCTCGATCAATTAAGATTTGGGATGTCCAAACTGGCCACCTCAAAAAAGAAATAACTATCTCATCTCGTTCATATTGGCGACCAGGTGCCAGCGTCACACTCGCTTTAGGACTTAATGAGCATGAAAAAATTTTAACAGCTGAAACGTCTAATGGATTAGCTTACCAATTTATTCTTGAGGACATTTTATAACATGAATATCGATATTCAATTAAAGTCTGCCTTAAGACTGCAACAAGATGATAAGCTGGCTGAAGCCAAAGAGCTCTTTGAAAAGATACTTGAGCTTAATCCTGACAACCCAGATGCACTCCATGGTCTTGGACTTTTATTTGCCCAAACAAGAGACTTTAAACAAGCCACTTACTGGCTTGAGAAAGCAACCCTAGCTGCTCCACATATCCCTGCATTCCACAATAATTTAGCCAATGCCTACAAAGCAACGAAACAATTTGAATTGGCTAAAAGACATTACAATCAGGCGCTTAGATTAAAATCTCCTTATCCAGAAGCACGAAATAATTTAGGTTGCTTGTTATACCAAAATGGCTCCATTGTTGAAGCTATCAAGCATTTACAAAAAGCTGTCAGAGAAGATCCAGAGCATGTCGATGCGCACTATAACTTAGCTAATTGCTACATCCAAAATGATCGGCTACTTGATGCCTCTAGCCATTATCATGAAGTTTTAAAACTTCGCCCTGATCACCATAGTGCCTGTCACAATTTGGGCATTGTCTTAACGGCGCTCAAAGATTTTGCTCGTGCAAAACCCTATTTATCTCAAGCGTTAAAAAGAGAGCCTAATAATGTTGATGCCCTCTTTCACTTAGGTATTATCGAGGCCTCTCAAGGACAACTGGGCGAAGCCATTATACTTTATAAAAAAACCATTGCCGTTTCTCCTGATCATGCTGATGCATATCATAACCTGGCCACTGTTTTACTACATGAAAAACAGGCCCAAGAAGCACTTTTATATTACAAAAAGGCTTTCGAGCTCAACCCATATAATAAAACTGCGGAGCATATGATTTTTGCCCTTCAAGGCGAACAAACATCTCTAGGCGCTCCCCATGAATATGTCCGAGCTCTTTTTGATCAATACGCTTATAGCTATGATCAGCATGTTGGCAAAACGTTAGAATATCAAGTCCCAGCCATGCTTAGGCAAGCTTTAAGCTCGCACATAGCAACCAGTGAACAATTATGGGATGTTCTCGATCTTGGGTGCGGCACAGGGCTAAGTGCACCTTACTTTAGAGATATTTCAAAGAAACTTGTTGGGGTCGATCTCTCCCCCAATATGATTGAAGTTGCTATGGCACAAAAGGGTTATGATAAACTCACAGTACAAGATGCTACCAGCTTTTTACAGCAAACCAAGGATAGTTTTAATCTGATTATTGCCGCTGATGTTTTTGTCTATTTTGCAGATTTAGATGCTATTTTCGAGCTTATTGCTTCCAGACTGGCCGCCAAAGGTTTTTTTGCTTTCTCTGTTGAAGCGCTGACAGGTGAATCCCATTATCAACTTTTACCGACTGGGCGGTATGCTCATAGCCAAGCCTACATCGAAAGTCTATGCGCCAAACATAAACTTGAAGGGATCTTTCAGGAACATGTAAGTCTTCGTAAGCAAGAAGGTGAAGACATTTTCGGTTATGTTATGGTACTAAGAAAAATTTAATCTTTGCCGCGAAAACGTGTAACCACACAAAACATGCTCCACATAATGTCTCCTCATGAAATATATGATATATTGGATAGATAGCTTACCTTATTTTCAGGAGCAATCATGGACTTCCTTAACCATTTAGATATATCTCATTACGTTATTGGCGGCGCTATTCTCCTGATACTGATGTATTTTATTGTTATTTTCAATAACTTAGTTCGCCTGAAAAACAATGTTATAAAAGCATGGTCAAATATTGATGTCTTGCTTAAGCAACGTCATGACGAGCTTCCTAAGCTAGTAGCCACTTGTAGAAAATACATGGAATATGAGAAAGGAACACTGGAAAAAATAACAGAGCTTCGCAACATTGTGAATGATATGCGCCAGAAAGGTGATATTGAAGGGCTCGGCGCAGCAGAAACAGAGCTTCGTGGAAATCTTGGAAAGCTATTTGCTTTGGCTGAAAACTATCCTGATCTCAAAGCAAATGATGTTTTTGTTCACTTATCAGCAAGAATATCTAGTCTCGAAAACGCCATCGCAGACAGACGTGAACTTTATAACGAGAGCGCTACAATCAACAATACTCGCATCGAGCAATTTCCTGATTTAATCGTCGCCTCAGCCCTACGCTTTAAGCAAAAGACACTACTCAAATTTGCAGAAGAAGAAATTGCGCCAGTGGACATGGATAAGCTTTTTAACTCATAACTGTAACTAGGCAATCGATTATGCTCTCACGACACGATTTAGCCATTTTTTGTCGGATCCCCGAGAATTGGTACTGGGTATGCACTTTATTTTTCGCACTGTTTGCTTTGTTTTTTATCTTCAGATGCTATAAAAGCATTTTAAAAGCTCGCTCAGTACAAGATACACCCACCTCAAAAATTCGCTCTGCGGCCCAAGGCTATGTGGAACTTATCGGCAAGCAGCTGATTTGCCCGCAAGAGCCAACAACAGGATATCTTACTCATAAACCCTGTACTTGGTATAGCTATAAGATAGAGCACTATGATCAACGCAACCGGTGCTGGGAAGTGATAGAAACAGGCAAAAGTAAAAACGTGTTCTGTATCCATGATGGCACAGGCCTGTGTTATATCGATCCAGAAGGTGCAGATATAAGTGCACCTACGTGCGATGTATGGTTTGGACGCACAAGACGCCCGACACCTGTCCCCCAAAGCTTTTGGGCTAAAATGTTTGGTCATGGTGGTAGTTATAGATATACAGAATTACGTATGGAGGATGATAAGCCTATTTATGTTTGTGGCAATCTTCTCACCCTCAGTCAAAAAAATGTTCAAACTGAACATCGTTTAAAAAAAGTAGACAGGCTCGTCCATGCGTGGGATAAAAATCATGCTCTGTTACTCCCACTGCTGCTTAACTTGCCATTAAAACGAGATGAGCAAAAACAAGATCAACCCCCACAAGAAAAGCCTAAAGAGCACTTAAGTCCAACGATTAATGTCTTAAGCAAACATGGTCTAGACAGTCGTCACCCGTTTATTATTTCTTCTCATGAAGAGCATAAACTTGTGAGGGGCTATCAAATCGATGCTTTTATTTGGGGACTAAGCTTTTTAGGGGTGTTTACGTTGGTTACTTTTTTAATCCAGCTGAGATTGAATTGCTAGCTTAATCTTCAGAAAAACCAATCTTCGTTTTCGATCTTCGTTTCTTAAAACCATCTGGCACTCGAACTAAGCAATCATAATCCTTTGAAAATTTAGGAGCCTGTCTTAAAAAATCTTCTAGTTTGATAAGTCTATGGACATAACCAGTCTCATCTGAAAATTTCGCCTTTTCAGTTTCAATGATTGTCATCGTTTTAGAGTATTGATTTTTAGGATCTTTGACGAAATATCTTAGCTGAATATTAACCTCAGTCCAGCTCGCACCGGCACGCGGGCCTCTTTTGCCTAGAAAACGACTAAAGCGCGTGACGCCTTGCCCTTGTAAGTAGACATAGATATCCCAAATAATTTGCTCCAGCGTTTCCTCGCCATCAGAATCCTGAACACCCACTAGTGCCATAACAACTCTCCAATCCGATGATCTACATCATTACGCAACCAAGTTACGCAACTTCATAATAACATCCATTTTGAATTTAAAACAAGACTTCTCCCAATAACACACATGTTAAAACGATTATATGCACGCTCAGTCAACATCAAAAATCGGACACAAATAAACTCCTATCCTATTGATAACATTTAAATTTATTGGTATTGTAGACGTTAAAATCACACTCCACTCAGGCAGCACTCATTCTATGGATGTTGATATAACAATCATGAAAGATAAAATTTATCAGCAATTAAAGCAGGTGATAGAGCCTAGCTTTAACATCAATATTGTTGATTTAGGCCTGATTTATGATGTGATAATAAAATCTCACCGAGTAGCTCTTATTCGTTTCAGTTTGATTGATTTAAAGCAACAATCGCAAAGTTGGGTGGATAAAATGCGCACAGCTGTCGAAGCAGTACCTCATATAGGCGGCGTTGATTTAGAATTAGTGACTGATCCTGTTTGGACAAGAGCCAGAATGTCCGTCTTAGCAGCAAAACAGACAGGGCTTATTTTTTTTGGAGGCAATCATGGTTGAGCAACAATGGATGGACACCATTCCTGCAGTGCAAATTACCCCCCAAGAGCATCATGTTTGTATCCTCAAAGATAAAGCCATTGCCATTTTTTCTATTGAAGATAATTTTTATGCCATCGAAGATTCCTGCCCACATCAAGCGCTACCTATCTCAGAAGGCGCTGTAGATGGCAGTGACATAGAATGCCCTTTTCATGGGGCAAGATTTTGCCTTAAAAGTGGTGAGGTGAAATCTCCACCGGCGTGCACAAACCTCACAACTTTTCAAACTCGAGTTCAAGATGGCTTGCTTCAAGTTTGGATTTAGCTGTATTATTTAGCAACAGGTTTATTGACATGGTGTAGAAAGGAATTAACCATAGCTAACAGCTGTCTTTCAACCTACAATGAATATTCGGCTTCCATAAATATATAGCTGCATCAAACTCAAGGAGTGAGGCATGCATCAGATTTCTACTAAGTTTTACGGCTTATGTGCCCTTAGTTTATTCTCAATTACAGCTCAGGCAACCATAATTCAAGCCAATGGCTCTCAAAGCACTGAAGGCTTAGGGTTATACGAAGCTGATATTTCTTGGCAAAACAATACTTTAAATGTTGATCTAACAAATCAGTCAAATCCAAACAATGGTGGGTATATTACGGGTTTTTTATTAAACTTACCGACTAATGTCACCTTCACCAATGCAACCACTGATTCTGATCTTCTAGCGCTCATGCCAAACAACGGTCCGTTTGCAGGCAGCCCCTTTGGTAGCTTTGATTATGGCTTTGCCATAGGCGGCAATTTTCTAGGTGGTGGGAAACCAAGTAACGGGATTGGTGTCGGCGATACAGCTCACTTTGAATTCTCAAATTTTACAGGCTTCCCAAATGGTTACGAAGCTTGGACTAGTCAAGAAATGGAAAATTTTCTACTAGACAATGCTGCAACGCAAACTCCGGAAGACACCAGTTTTCTCGCGCGCTTTAGAGGATTTGACAATGGTGGTAGCGATAAAGTACCAGCCAATTTTCTACCACCTGAAGATGGCCCACCAGATAACCCACCAGGGGATGAAACCTCTCCACCAGATGATTCACCGGATGACGGTGTGCCTCCGCCTTCTGCAACTGTACCAGAGCCAGGAAGTCTACTCTTACTTCTCACTGGATTATTTAGTTTAACTTTTCTAAGACGAAGAAAACGCTCTTAAGAGCGCTTTTTTCGCTACCCATGAGACTAAAGAGCTTTTTTAAGCTCTTTTTCTCGTGTGCCCTTTTGCAGTTGAATTATTAGATGAAGACAATCGTGATACTTATGATAACTAAACGACTGAGATTCAAGCAAGCTAACAAAAAAGTCGCCTTAGCTAAGGCGACTCTTCTTTAATCCCTTTTTTGTAAAGCTTACTCAATTCTACAATACGCCCTCTTCTAAAGTCATAAGGGTCGCGTTACCACCTGAAGCTGTGGTATTAATAGAAATCGTGCGCTCTATCATCAACCTAGTTAAGTAATGAGGACCACCAGCTTTTGGGCCAGTCCCAGAAAGTCCTTCGCCACCAAACGGCTGTACACCCACCACAGCACCAATCATATTGCGATTCACGTAAATATTGCCAACTCTAGCTTTGGCGTAGATATCAGCAACTGTTTCGTCTATCCGGCTGTGGATCCCAAGCGTTAAACCGTAACCCGTTGCATTGATATCATCAATCACTGTGTTAAGTTGATTTTTCTCAAATCGAATGACATGTAAAATGGGCCCAAAATTTTCTTGTTTCAATTGAGAAATAGCCTCAATCTCATATAAACAAGGAGGGATAAATGTGCCATGATGAGCAACGTCTTGAAGAGGAACTTCGAATAGCTTTCTTGCATGGGTGTCTAGCCATCTTTTATGATCATGCAAAGCTGCTTTAGCGGCGTCATCAATCACGGGGCCAACATCTGTTTCATGAGCCATAGGATTACCAACGCTTAGCTCTGCCATCGCACCACACAACATGGTGATGATTTTATCAGCCACATCCTTTTGCAAATACAAAACTCGCAACGACGAGCAACGCTGACCAGCACTTTGGAAACTCGACGTGATAACATCTTGCACAACTTGCTCAGGCAAAGCACTTGAATCAACTATCATAGCGTTTTGACCGCCAGTTTCAGCGATAAAAGGTATCAACGCCCCCTCTCTATTAGCTAGTGTTTGATTAATCCTTCTAGCCGTCTGCGTTGAGCCAGTAAAGACGATGGCTTTAATTCGAAGATCTTCAATAAGGGTTTGCCCAACCAAAGAGCCTGAACCCGGGAGAAGTTGGACCATGGCTTTATCAACCCCAACGCCATGCATCCAATCAACAACTTTAGCTGCAATCAATGGTGTTTGAGTTGCCGGTTTCGCTATCACACAGTTGCCAGCAGCGTAAGCCGCAGAAACTTGCCCTAAAAATATCGCTAGAGGGAAATTCCAAGGGCTAATACAAGCCACCACACCACGCCCACAAAGTGTTAGTTCATTATATTCACCCGTAGGCCCTGGCAATGGCTTAGCGCAACACTGCGCCATCGCTTGGGTCGCGTAATAACGACAAAAATCTATCGCTTCGCGTACTTCAGCAATAGCATCCTCGTAACTTTTGCCAGCTTCCATCACTAACATCGCCATCAATTCAGACTGACTAGCTTGCAACTTATCTGCTAAATCTTGTAAGTGCTGCGCCCTAATTTGATATGGGGGCATATTTGAAAAGGCAGTATCTGCTTTTTTAAGACTTTTTTCAATAACTTCTTGGGTGGCCAAGCTCACGTGACCAAGCTGTATATGATGATCAAACGGTGCCGTGACCGGGATGATTTCAAGCGCTGTTTCATGGGTCATAGCGGTAGGCTTCACATGAATACCTTCTTTAAAGTCTACATCCATGCTCTTAAGTAAGGCTTCAATGTCAAGCGGGTTATTGAGATCTAACCCACTTGAGTTCGTTCGATCATGAAAAAGATTTTTGGGTAATGGAATACCTGGGTGAGGAATTTGAGATAAGTTCTCTATCGTTTTTAACGGGCACGCAACAATGTCACTCACTAATAAATCTTCATTAACAATACGATTAACAAAAGAGGTATTAGCACCATTTTCTAATAAGCGCCTCACTAGATAAGCTAGTAGTTCCTCATGCGTACCAACAGGCGCATAAATCCGACATGCCAAACCCTTCTCACTCGTGACCAGTTGATCATACAAGGGTAACCCCATACCATGAAGGCATTGGAACTCAAATTCTGTGACATTGCTATCATCGGTCAACGTTAAAATGGTCGCCACCGTGTGAGCATTATGTGTGGCAAACTGCGGGTAAATATTCTGCATATTGAGCATACGCTTAACACAGGCAATATAATTAATATCCGTCGCCGCTTTTCTGGTAAAGACAGGGTAGCCAGACAAACCATTTTCTTGACTAAGCTTAATTTCGCTATCCCAATATGCCCCCTTCACAAGGCGAATCATCATTTTTTGACCTGTTGCTAGTGATAAATCATCTAGCCAATCTAAGACCGCAAGTGCTCTTTTTTGATACGCCTGCACCGCAAGCCCCAAACCATCCCAACCTTTAAGCTTTGGATCGCGAGCAACTTGCTCATAAACTTCTAAAAGTAATGAAAGCGTATCTGACTCTTCAGCATCGATCGTCAAATTAAGGTTTGCTTGTTTCGCAGCATAAGCTAAAGTTTTCACACGAGGCACTAACTCTTTCAAGACACGAGCTCGCTTTTTCATTTCAAAACGAGGATGTATCGCGGACAGTTTCACTGAGATACCTGGCCCGGTGATAGGGCTTTCTCCATCCGTGTGTTGCGATAAAATTTCAATAGTTGTTAAATAGGATTGGTAATATTTATCAGCATCCATCTGTGTAAAAGCAGCCTCTCCAAGCATATCGTAAGAATAACGATAACCTTTATCCTCTAAAGGCTCAGCTCGCTTCAGGGCTTCTTTAATCGATCGCCCCATCACAAATTGCTTGGATAGTATTTTCATCGCTGAGCCCACGGCTTGACGAACTAAAGGCTCGCCACCCTTACTAGCTAGGCGCAATAGACCATTTTTTAAGCTTGAAGCCTGTTTGGTAAATCGCTGATGAATGGATTTATGCTCACCCATCACTTTACCTGTTAGCATCAAAGCCCAAGTAGCAGCATTCACAAACATGGAATGGCTTTTCCCTGCATGCGCTTCCCAATCACCTTGGGTTAGCTTATCTCGAATGAGTTTATCAACCGTATGCTTATCAGGGATGCGCAATAGAGCTTCAGCCATACACATCAAAGCAATGCCCTCTTCACTAGAGAGATCGTACTGAAATAAAAAGGCTTCTAAACCACCATCTTTTAAACGCTCTTCACGCAAAACCTCAACAAGCTTAGAAGCTACTAATTCAATTTGCTTCTTTTGTGATTCCGTTAATGATGCCTCTTGAAGCAGCTGCTTAACCATGCTCGTTTCATCTTGACGATAAACTTGCCCTAAAATACTGATCAAAGCATTGTCTTGCATTTGATAGTCTTGATTTAAATTTATAAAATTACCAGAGGTCATCACACAATCTCCTTAGATTGACGAATATTACGCCAGGCATTGTCAAACTGTTGCGTTATTTTTTCAGAAGGCTTGGAGCCCAAAAGACTGACAATGACAATAGATAGGGTACCTAGAAAGTAACCTGGTATAATCTCATAAAGCTCGAAAATACCACCAGATCCCAATCTCCAAAGAATCACAGACAAAGTACCAATACAAATACCACTAACAGCACCCCATTTAGTCATGCGCCTCCAAAAGAGTGCCAAAACAACACAAGGACCAAAAGCTGCACCAAGACCAGCCCAAGCAAAAGACACTAAATCAATCACTGTGCTATCTGGATCCCAAGCTAAAATCACGGCAACAATCGCGATAACAATAATAGCAAGGCGACCAAGTAACATAAGCTCCTTTTGAGTAGCGTTTTTTCTTATAAGACGGCGATAAATATCTTCCGTCAATGCACTAGATGATGCAAGCATTTGAGAATCAATGGCACACATGATTGAAGATAGAATTGCGGCAAAAAGAAGACCTGATAACCACGGAGAAAAGAGCGTTTGTGAGAAAACAATGAAAATAGACTCATGGTGTATATTTTGCTGTTTAAAAAAGGCTATACCAACAAACCCACATAGGACCGCACCAAGCATAGACAACGACATCCAAGAGACACAAATACGTCTTGCCAAAGGAATCGATTCTAAATCTCTCACAGCCATAAATCGAACTAGGATATGAGGTTGTCCTAAATACCCAAGCCCCCAAGCCATCAAGTTAATAAACAATAGAAAGTCTAACTTATAAAAAGGATTAGTTAAATTGGTATCAGTTGCCGAAACTGTCGCATAGGTCGCTTGCCAACCATCAAGTTGATTCATCGCCATCATAGGCACCACTAATAGGAAAATGAACATTAACGTTCCTTGGAAAAAATCTGTCCAACTAACTGCTAAAAATCCTCCAATAAAAGTGTAAGCAACAATGATGCCTGTGCCTAACAGCAACGCGTAAGTGTAATCTAAGCCAAACCTCTGTAATAACATGGCTCCCCCGACTAAACCTGAAGCTGTATAAAAAGCAAAGAAACCTAACGTCACCAAAGCAAGCAGACTTCGTATAATCCCAGACTCATCAAAAAATCGATTATCAAGGAAAGCTGGCAAAGTTAATGAGTCATTTGCTAATTCAGAGAAAACCCTAAGTGGATACGCCAATGTTTTCCAACTGACATAAGCCCCTATGGTTAAACCTATTGGAAGCCAAATTTGATTTAAACCAAAGATGAAAATCGCACCTGGCAACCCCAAGAGCAACCAAGCGCTCATATCCGAAGCACCAGCGCTCAGAGCTGCCACAGGCCCCCCTAATGAGCGCCCCCCTAAAACAAAGTCGGAGAGGTTTTTAGTCAACATGTAGGCGTATATTGCGACACCAACGACGACAAGCAGGTAAAGACAAAAGGCAATAATGGTAACTTGGCTCATGGATCCTCGTATTATTATTCTTATTTTTACTCAGCTATTTAACAAGAAAACAACAATTAAAGCAATGAACTCGCTTAAGTTAGTTAATCGAGGTTTTTAACGGCTATCCTTAAGGAGCCATACGCAAAAAAAGAGTCTGTTCATTTTAACTGTATTTTTAGTTTTTTTTGTCTCAGCCGACAACCTATAAATGACAGGTTTACATTGAAACTCGACTGGTTACTTCTAAGAATATGAACAACGAAACCCAAAGCAACCTTACTTATATTGATGCAGCGCAGCGTCGCACATTGCTCGTTTGTAGAATCGCTGTCCCTCTATTTTGCTTGTTTATCACTTATTGCGCTATTGTCCCTCTTGGAAACTGGGTTGTTCCAGAGCATGATATTATGGAAGTTTTGCTTTATGGCTGGATTGATAAAATATACACGTTCGATGTGATCCAGAACTTATTACTCTACTTGCCGTTAGGTTTTTTTGCTGTTTTTTCTCTGCGTGTCCAGCACTGGATTTGGGGTCTTATCTACGCTTTCTGCATTTCACTTTTTATGTGCTGTGCACTAGAGTACATACAGTCATACAATCCAGCTCGTGTGCCATCTGCCTTAGATATTATTCTCAACACCCTCAGCGGATTTATTGGCGGCGCTATAGCTGCGATGTTTTATGAAAGCTGGATTAAATTATTTGCTGATTTTGGCCAAGCCATCAATCCAACCTCTTTCAAAAGGCCATGGCCTTTTATCTCACTGATGGTGATTTTGTGTTGGGGAGCTTATCAATGGTACCCCTTTTTACCAACCCTCCATCCTGGTTACATATCACAAGGCTATGCCCCGTTGATCGAAGTTTTCAATGACATTCAACGAATAGACATTGGCAAATTCATTTCATATGCTTCTCAAGCACTCATCTTATATGTGCTTGCTTGTGTTGCCTTTAAGCACCATCCATTTCTCTTCACCACAGGTTTTATCTGCCTGATTTTGCCAATGAAGATCCTTCTCATAGGACGAGTTTTATCCTTTGAAGCTGTTTTTGGATGTCTTTGTGGACTTAGTTTTGCCATAGCTTTACACTTGATATCCAATCAAATAAAAACACGCATACAAACTTTGTAAAATCAAAATAGACTATGCGATCCGACAACAGGATCTCCCTATGAAAATTTGGAAAAAGAACAGCACCGTTGCACAGATGAACGAGCTTTGTAGCCAATCTCTAGTGAACCATCTAGGTATCGAGATCACAGAAATTGGGGATGATTATTTAAAAGGAACCATGCCAGTTGATCTTCGAACGAAACAACCCTTTGGCATATTACATGGCGGTGCTTCTGTAGCGCTTGCTGAAACACTAGGTAGCATTGCTGGTAATCTTGCGATTGATGATAAATCGATGTGTGTTGGCTTAGAGATAAATGCTAACCACTTAACCAAGGCAACCTCTGGGCTTGTCACAGGTGAAGCAAGACCGCTTCATATCGGGCAAAGCACCCAAGTCTGGGAAATTAAAATAAGTAACGAGGCGAATAAACTTGTTTGTGTCTCAAGGTTTACAGTGGCAATTATCACTCAGCCATCATAATTTCGATCTAAAAAAACATGAGGTTGTTGGCTACCCTTGGCGCCTTAACTTACATTTGGCGCCAAGCATAACCTCCCATTGAACTACAAGCCAAGATTCGAGGCTTGCTTAGGCCGATAATCATATTGGATCAATTCAGCCATGACTTTTTCATCATCGGTACTTTTTGCATATTGCCAAGCAATAGCAAAAATTTGCCAATCTTGCTCTGCTTGAGCTGTTTGCAAGATTTCTTTCAAGTTGTGTTGAAATAGTTGCTTCACGACACCAAAGTGTCCACCATCAAAAGCTTTACGAATAGGCTCATTTTTCTTTGCTGCCACATTGGCGCCTGCCTCAATCAATCTCGATACAATTTTTTCAAATCCCATACTCGAAGCAAGTCTCAAAGCAACATCATCTTTTGCGTGAACTTGCGCTCCCTGATCTAGCAAGTAGTCCACAACATCTAAATGCCCTTTGAGAGCTGCACGCGATAAAGGCTCATCCTTTAAACAATGAATATCACATCCTTTATCAAGTGTTAGTTTGACTAAGGCTAAATCTCCATGCTCCGCAGCCCAACGTAGCGCCACATGATTTCTAGTCGTAGCATCTGCGCCCAACTCTATCACATTGGTGACCCACGTTGATTTTTGCGTTTCAGATAGGAATTTATTCACTAAAAATTTTGCAAGTTTGTCTTCGAGACTCATTCTCGATTGGACAATAGAATCAATAATTTTTATGGGTGAGGTCTCAATATGCCAGATTGAATGAGCTGACATTAAGAGCAGTCTTTGGTTTTCTTCTGTGGTTACGCTGTTTTTGGGGTTCATCATAAAATCACATCCTTGTGTCTTTATTATTGTTTTTACAGAGTCTCAAATAAAAGGTGTCTCTTAAAGACTCTATCGACAATAGAAACCCTGCGCATTTTTCTATCACAGATTGAGACATTCATACCAAAATTTTAATCGGGTAAAAGGTGATCACTTGAGTATTTACTCAGCAATCATAAAGATTCATGGCCATTCAATATAAAATCCCTATTGATATCAGTTCAAAAAAATTGCTTACCATCGCCTAAAATTTTAATCCTCTTCACATCAGCAACTGGTTGTTTGTTGTATGTGCATGCTGTGACTGTACAGCTTCGTTATTTATTTAGCTAATTGAATCCATCCTATGTTAAAATCCAAAAAAGACGATTGTTTCAAGGGAATACGAGTGACAAAGCCAAATCATGACAATGAGCCCAGTTCAAAACCAAAAGCTCAAGGTGCCACAACTCAGCATGATCAGAAATCATCTTGGAGCGAGTTTTCTAAATCTATCTATCAAGACCATGAGACAGCTTCTTCTAGTTGGCTATGGCTAAAGGAAAACGCAGCTGGATTCATTGGCGTTGCTGCGATTGTTTTAGGGATCATTTTTGCTGGTACTTATGTTGGACTTTTTGCAAGTGCCTTTATCCGATTTTTAATGATCGTCTTAGTTGGGTGCGGTTTCATTGGACTCAGTATGGTATTGAGAATGAGCGAGTCCTGGAAGGAACTCGGAGAATGGTTGCAAGCTGGCGCAGGCGCTATTTTTCTTTTGGCATTCTTAGGAGGAGACTACTTTGAAAGCTTAAGATTCTACGACTCTCCTAGTACAGGTTTTATAGTTGCCGTGATAGGGTTATCTATCAATTTTGGACTCGCATGCCTTAAACCAAAAGAATCTTTAGGCATCGCACATGTTCTTTTAAGTCTTGTCGCGTTAAGCGCTGTGCCAATGCAAGCTACAATTCTATGGGCAGGCGCCATACTATGTGTCTTTATGTTGCTCTTATCCTACAGAAATCAATGGAGGATTCACTGTTTAGCAACCTTAATCAGTTTTACAATTTTAAACCACGTATGGTATTTTTCTGGCGAGACTCTCAACTTATGGCATGGTACTTGTGCGGCACTTTTAGTATTCATACCAGGTTTCATCACTCACTATTCTCAAATTTATAAAGATACAGATAAGGATGCTTTAAAATCCACAAGAGCGCACATACTGGCTTTGGGCTTATTCATCTATAATTTATGCTTTCTTCAACAAGACATCACTTGGATAAGTATCCCTTTTGGCGTAGCAGCCATAGTCACATTAGGGATGGCACTTATGGCTAAACGCAGAGCCATCACCTCGTTGTTTTTTATCGATCTTGTAGCCAGCCAACTTTTGATTGCAATGGCTTGTATCGCACTGAGACAATATGGTGTTGCGTTTTACGACATCACATGGCTCTTGGCGACTGAAATGTTACTTTTTCTATTTTTATCAATACGATATCAATGGTTTAATCTCATATCAATTCATATCTTGTTATCAGGGATCGCATTATTTGTTTTTCTATCGCAAGTCATCATCATCGACTTTGATCAAAGCTTCTTACTTATCACAAGTTCATTAGCCCTTGTGTATGCTGGGTTCCATTTGGTTTATCCATATACAATAAAGCAGAAACATGAATCTCTTTGCGCAGGATTTGTTAATGTTAGTCTTTTTGTGCTTTTTACAACGCTACTGTACTTAAGTATTCATCACGAGACAATTAAACTCAACTTCTGGTTTGCCACTATTTTTACAGGTGGATTATTATGCAATAAGCGCTTAATGGCCAACTCAATTCATCGAGGCACAATTTTTGCTCTGGTGGGCACAACCATACTTGCATCATGGTGGACGATAACATTCGAGATAGCACAGCAAAATATTAGCCCTGAAGCTATTTTATGGGAAGCATGCTACATGGCATTCATCCCTATCAGCATCTTGCTGGCTCTTATGCTCAAAGGGAAAGCGCTCCATTCAAAGACTCTTAAGCATTGGAATCTAGATTATTTAATATATCTGTTTGGATTACAAATCCTTTTTATGATGACGCTTATGCATCCAATTCATATGATGTTGCCTGGGGCTTTCGCTCTAGTGACTAGCATCACGCTATTAGGACTAAGAAGTTACATGAGAGGGTTAAAAGAAAGTGATAAGATAAGCGTTGCTCACGTCGCTGTAAATAACCTAGGTCTTAGTGGGTTAATCGCTTTTTTAGTCTGCTTTATCTTCAATATAGAGTCTATACATACTCAGATGTTTGGCATCATATCGATCCAAGGGCTCATGAGCATGCTGGGCATTATCGTGTGTCTACTCTGGATGCAAGCAAAACCCATACAAAGCTCTCATCATCGCTCCATATGGTCGCCGACTATCGGATTTGACATAGCCGTCATCTTAGCCGTCGCTTTGATTATTTTATATGTAAAGTCCCCAATGGTTGGCTTAGGTCTTTGTGCACTAGGAACAGCCTTGATGACATGGCCGAAGTTGAATATCTTAGTGCCTACACGCAAAGATCTATATTGCTATAGTTTATTAGCATGCTCCCTTTTGCACGCAACCGTTAACTCAAGCCATCTGGCGCTAACTCCTTCCACTTGGTATGAAAACCCACAATACACAAGCTTAATGGCTATCACGCTATGTTGCTTACTGGCTACATTATTAAACACTCATCAAGACAAAGATAACCATCTGGATAATAATTTAGCAATACAAAATAAGAGCCATCCCTTTTTTGATAAGCCATTATTGAATTACTTGCCAATATTCATGTCGCTTGGGTTGTTTCTTCTATGGCAGTTTAGTGATACTGTCCTGACGACCCTTTGGGTGATTGAGACTTTTGCTATGGTGCTACTTGGTATTTATTTAAGACGCCAAGCCTTCATCCATATAGCTTATATCTTCTTAATGATCTGTTTAGCAAAGCTTCTGTTTTACGACTTTGCTCAAGCCACTTTGATTTTGAGGGCGCTGGTATTGATTATCGTTGGCATTCTATTGTTAGCTATACATGTCAGTTACAAAACCCTAAAAGGTCGTTTTAAATAGAGCTTCATCGTCAAATCGCCGCTCTAATATTAGCTAAATTTTCTAAATATGGACTCGCTGCGCGGCTCACTAAACGTGGTTGCGCTAGAGCCTGCTGCTGCTAAAGCCCGCAACTCATTTAAAAATAGCGCACAATGATTCTCACATGGATCCCATCTATCTAGAGCTACCTCTTTATGCTTATCATCACCTACACTAAAAATTAGCGGTGGCCTTTTTATATATTGGGTATTTCTTTTTGCAGCTTCAAAACCTAGCACTTTAATATCTTTTTTATCCAGCATTTCCCAAAGTCCTGAGCCAAACTGAACCATCCCTAGCTCACTCAACTTCAACGTCTTAGAGCGCCCAATTTTACAAGCCGCCACGGCCAAAGCCACTTCCGCACAACGTGTTCGAGGCTCTATCAAGTCTATCGCAACTTTTTTGGAAACCATAGCTTCTCTACTTGATGTATCTGGTGCCTCTTTCGAAGTGAAAAAGGATAATGTTCGTAGTAATAGATATTGCTCACGAGTTGGTGTCACCACCAATTCAAAAACATATGCTTTAGATAATTGATTAATCTGAGAAATAAAGTGACACATGCTTTTTCGCATATCGATATCCTTTGAAGGATCCCTGTCCTCAGAAATGGCAATCAGTACTAATTTTGATTGAGGTATAGCTAAAAACCCCACACATTTATTCTTGTTTTTTAAAGGGTAAGGTGTTTGAGGGCTTATCAAACCATAAGCCAGCTGAAAAAAAGTTTGAGCTGCCCGCTCTGTGCGTTCAATAGCTTGTTGGTTGGGCGCTAGGTCCCCTCCTTCATGAAGAATATGTTTTGCCATGCCTCGAACTTGTTGAAACTCGCTTTTTGTATCTTTGCCTGAAACAACGGAATCACGACCTTGAAAACGATCAGGCTCTGAATAAGTGTTTAGCATATTTGCAAAGTGATTAAAAACCGAAGGCACTGAAAAATTACGTGGTATATCTGCAGATGAAGGCTTCCCTGAACTAACAGCATGGGATGCATCATCTTCCATAGAAGCAATTTTTTGAGCAATGTCCCTGCTAGGTTGACCTAAAATCGAGGAGGCAAAAGTTTTTAACATTCTCTTTCTTCACGTTCTCAATGGTGATAGTTTAACATTCAAGCGGTAAGCTCATCTGAGCTTACCTTTTTCTTCATACAATTAAGCGGCCTCTTCTTTTTTAGGCTTTTTCTTTTTGTTGGGCAAGTCAGTCACAGTTCCCTCAAAAACCTCTGTCGCTAAAGCTATGGTTTCAGACACTGTTGGGTGAGGATGAATCGTTAAAGCAATATCTTGCGCATCGCATCCCATTTCAATCGCTAAAGCTACCTCGCCGATTAAATCACCTGCTCTTGGACCAACAATCCCTGCGCCAATGACTTGGTGTGTCTTTTTATCGAAGATCATTTTTGTTAAACCTTCATCTCTGTTCATACTTAGAGCACGACCAGAAGCCATCCAAGGAAACACGCCTGTTTCATAATCTAAACCAGTCTCTTTGGCTTGAAGCTCTGTCACGCCAACCCAAGCAACTTCTGGATCTGTATAGGCAACACTTGGAATAACTTTTGGATCAAAGAAATGCTTAAGACCTGAAATAACTTCAGCTGCTACTCTTGCTTCTGGAATAGCTTTATGAGCAAGCATAGGTTGACCAACGACATCGCCAATGGCAAAAATATGTGGGATATTAGTGCGCTGCTGTTTATCAACAGCGATGAAGCCTCTTTCATCAACTTCAACCCCTGCAGCTTGTGCATTGATGATTTTACCATTAGGTTTTCTCCCAACAGCAGCAAGCACCTTATCAAATTTTTCAGGCTTAGCTGGAGCATTTTTACCCTCAAAAGTCACATAAAGACCATCTTTTTTAGCTTCAACTTTAGTGACTTTGGTGCCAAGATAAATATTCTCATATTTAGTGCTTACTATTTTATGAAGAGGCTTGGACATATCAGGATCAACACCCGGTAAAATACTGTCAGTTAATTCAACAACATTCACCTTAGATCCAAGCGCATGATAAACCGTTGCCATCTCCATACCAATAATGCCACCACCTATCACAAGCAAACGTTTTGGCACATCATCTAGCGCAAGCGCACCTGTTGAGTCCATGACTCTTGGATCATCAGGAAGGAATGGCAATTGAATCACACTCGAGCCCGTCGCAATAATGGCATGCTCAAATTGAATGGTGGTTTCTTTATCACCCTTAACAATGATTTCATTAGGGCTTGAAAACTCACCGAACCCTGTGACAACTTTAACTTTACGCAATTTAGCCATTTGAGCCAAACCACCTGTGAGTTTCCCAATAACTTTTTCTTTAAAGGCGCGAACCTTATCAATGTCTATTTTTGGCTTACCAAAGCTGACCCCATGGTCTTCCATATCATTCGCTTCGTTAATGATTTCAGCCATATGCAATAAGGCTTTTGAAGGAATACATCCCACATTTAAGCATACACCACCCAAATCAGAATATCGCTCCACTAAAACGACGCCTTCTCCTAATAAATCAGCCGCCCTAAAAGCTGCTGTATACCCACCAGGGCCACTGCCTAGAACGACGACTTTTGCTTGTATCTTTTCCACTTTAATCCCCTTATCCGTTAGAGCAATAATTTTCTAATATCTTCCAGCTGAACACACAAATGTCGACTAAATCTTGCAGCTTCTGCACCATCAATCACACGATGATCATACGATAAAGCAAGTGGCAACATAAGTTTTGGAACAAACTCCTTGTTCTCATAGACTGGCTTCATCTGAGCCTTAGAAACGCCTAAAATCGCAACATCAGGTGCATTGATGATCGGTGTAAAACTTGTACCACCAATGGAACCAAGACTTGATATAGAGAAACAAGAACCTTGCATATCAGCACGTGTTAGTTTCCCTTCTCTAGCCTTATGACCTAGCTCGCCCAATTCTTTGGCTATCGCAAACAAACCTTTTTGATCGACGTCTTTAACCACCGGCACAACAAGCCCATTGGGGGTATCGACAGCAACCCCAAGATTAAAATATTTTTTATAAACGAGATCAGTGCCATTTGTATCTAATGAACTGTTAAATTGCGGATAAGCTTGCAAGCTTGAAACCACTGCTTTCATGATAAAAGCAAGCGGTGTCAAACCAAATCCCATTTCTTTGGCACTGGCCTTATTTGCATTCCTAAAAAGCTCTAGTTCAGAAATATCCGCCTCATCAAACTGCGTCACATGCGGTATGCTCACCCAATTGCGAAGCAAATTTTTAGCTGTTAATTTTTTAATACGACTCAAAGGCTTGACTTCAACTTCGCCCCATTGACTAAAGTCAATTTGCGGCATTGGCTCAATCCCTGGCCCTACAGATTTTTCACTTTGCAAAGATTTTTTTACAAATTGATGAACATCATCGTAAGCGATTCTGCCCTTATGTCCCGAGCCTGCAATTTTCGCTAAATCCACTCCCAACTGATGGGCCAAACGCCTCACCCCAGGGCCAGCATGCACAACGCCTGTTGTCACCGGCACTGTCGAAGTAGATGATGACGAAGAAGCCGATACCTTTTCTTCGGCTATTGGTTTTGGTGGTTGCTCAAGCGTAGGTTTCTGTGTCTCTGGTTTTGAGGGCGCTGCCTGCACAGCACCTTTGACCATCACCGTCGCAAAAGCTTGACCCGATCGAACTTTATCACCCACTTTAACGAGACAAGCGATAAGCTTCCCATCATAGGGCGATGGAACATCCATACTCGCTTTGTCACTTTCTAAAGTTAAAATAGACTGCTCGGCCTCAATGTCATCTCCGACAGTAACAGGCCACTCTATCACAGCAATATCGCCATCAGTCCCTAAGTCTGGCAAGTGTAACGTCTGCTCGCTAGCAGCAGATTGTGCTGGGGCTTCGACATTTTTTTCAGGCTCTGGTGCTACTGACACCTCTTCTGTGGCCCCGTTTGTTTTAGGCGCAGGCGCAGGATCAGCACCAACTTGCTCAACATGAACGATGATGTCTCCTTGCTTAACTTTATCGCCCCGCTTCACCAACAACTGCGTGATCCGACCAGCAATAGGCGAAGGCACATCCATCGCGGCTTTATCAGTTTCTAAGGTGATTAACGCATCTTCAGCTTCAATCAATTGGCCTTCGGACACCGCAACTTCGATAATTTCAACGGCATCAAAGTCTCCAATGTCGGGTACCTTAACTTCTTCTATATTAGCCAAAACAGCTCTCCTAACTTAGCCAAAGGCTGGATTGGGTTTATCTTCGATATTAAGTTTTTTCTTAGCTGCGATAGCCACACTAGCCTCAAGCTCACCATCATCAACCAATGATTTAATAGCAGCATAAGCAATGTGATATTGATCAACTTCAAAATATCGTCTTAAGTTTTCTCTAGAATCCGAGCGACCAAAGCCATCTGTACCTAAGCAAAAATATGATTTAGGAATGAAATCACGGATCTGCTCTGACAATTGCTTAACATAATCTGTGCAAGCAATCACAGGGCCTTTGGTTTTCTCTAAGGTCGTTTCAACAAAAGATTTCTTTTCTTGCCCTGGATTAAGTAAATTTGAACGCGCCACATCTCGTCCCTCTCTACCAAGTTCATTAAAACTTGTGACACTCCAAATGTCTGCACTAATATCAAAATCCTTCGCTAACAATGCTTGCGCTTTCATCACTTCTTGGAAAATAGCACCGGAACCAAGCAATTGAACTTTGTGCTTGTGTTTCGGACCTTCTTGAAAGAGATACATCCCTTTCTTAATCCCCTCTTCAACGCCTTTTGGCATCTGAGGTTGTTTATAATTCTCATTCATCAACGTAATGTAATAGTAAACATCTTCTTGCTCAGCAAACATTCGACGCAAACCATCTTGAATAATCACAGCAACTTCATAAGCAAAAGTTGGATCATAACTGATACAGTTTGGGATTAAACCGGCCATCACATGACTGTGACCATCTTGGTGCTGTAATCCTTCACCATTTAAGGTGGTGCGACCGGCGGTTCCTCCAAGTAAGAAACCTCGCGCTCTCGAGTCGCCAGCAGCCCATGCTAAATCACCAATTCTTTGGAAACCAAACATAGAGTAAAATATAAAAAAGGGCACCATCGTGTAATCGTGATTACTATAAGATGTGGCCGCAGCTAGCCATGAGCAAAAAGCACCTGCCTCATTGATCCCTTCTTCTAAGATCTGACCATTAGTGGCTTCTTTATAAAACATCACTTGATCTTTATCGACAGGCTCATAAAGCTGCCCATCTGGCGCATAAATCCCTAGCTGGCGAAATAACCCTTCCATACCAAAAGTTCGAGCCTCATCCGGTACAATCGGCACCAATCGCTTACCAAGCACTTTGTCTTTAGTGAGTGTTGCCAAAATGCGAACAAAAGCCATTGTCGTTGAAATTTCTCTGTCACCAGAGCCGCTCAATTGATTCTCAAAAACGTCGACCGAAGGCACTTCCAAGGCAGGCTCACTTGGTTTCTCACGTCTCCAAGGTAAAGGGCCACCTAATGCTTCTCGCTTTTTCTTCATATAGCGAATTTCTGGGCTATCTTCCGGTGGTCTGTAAAATGGCACTTTCTCTACTTCAGAATCAGGTATTGGCAAATGGAACCTATCTCTAAAGGCTAAAATATCTTCTTTCGATATTTTCTTAACATTGTGAGAAATATTCAAGGCTTCGCCAGCCTTACCCAAGCCGTAACCTTTAACTGTTTTGGCAAGGATCACCGTTGGCCTTCCTTTTGTTTGCATTGCTTTCGCATAAGCAGCATGCACTTTGCGAGGATCATGACCACCGCGGTTTAATCGCCAAATTTCATCATCACTCATATCTTTAACAAGTTCTGCTAATTCAGGATAAGCACCAAAGAAATGTTCGCGGGTATACGCGCCGCCTTTGGCTTTATAATTTTGATATTCACCATCGACCACTTCTCCCATCCGCTGGAGGAGTTTGCCAGATTTATCTTTCACAAATAGGGGATCCCAAAGATCGCCCCATATGGTTTTAATGACTTCCCAGCCAGCGCCTCTAAAAATACCCTCAAGTTCTTGAATGATGCTTCCATTACCACGAACAGGTCCATCTAATCGCTGCAAATTACAATTGACAACAATAATAAGATTATCTAATTTTTCTCTTGCGGCAATGGATAACGCACCTAAAGACTCAGGCTCATCCATTTCACCATCACCACAAAAACACCAAACTTTTCTATTCTTAGACTTTGCAAAGCCTCTATGCTCTAGATACTTCATGAATCGTGCTTGGTAAATTGATTGAATAGCACCTAGGCCCATTGAAACAGTTGGGAATTGCCAATAATTAGGCATTAACCATGGATGTGGATATGAAGAAAGTCCCTCCTGATTAATCTCTCTTCTAAAATTAACCAACTGGTTTTCGCTCAGATCACCTAAAAGATAACTCCGAGCATACATGCCCGGTGAAGCGTGTCCTTGGAAATAAACGAGATCACCACCACTTTCATCTTGACCACTTCGCCAAAAGTGATTAAAACCCACGTCAAACAACGTAGCGCTGGATGCAAAGGTTCCAATGTGCCCACCAATGCTTGCATCAACAAACTGTGCTCGAACAACCATAGCCATGGCGTTCCATCTGACAAGACAACGAATGCGTGCTTCAAGGGCTTCATTGCCTGGCATTTGAGGCTCTTCTTCAGGACGAATCGTATTACAATACGGCGTGTTTCTTTGTAGAGCTGTATCAAAACCTTCTAAGGTAGCTTGATCTAATAGTCTTTGGATTAAAAATTTAGCTCGCTGCGGTCCTTGCGTTCTTACCACAGACTCTAAGGCATCTAGCCATTCTTGCGTCTCGACCTGATCGGCATCTCCAGAATTTAAAGCATCCTTGCTTGGTTCCTTCAAAATATTTGATGTTGGCATGATACCACCTTAAAAATGATGAAATTATAAAGCTTCTAACTAAGTTTAAAGCCTTAAGTCGTCGTGCTTATAATGAAATTCTGAAACGATCCCAATCAAAATGTGGACCTGGATCCGTTTTTCTTGTTGGTGCAATATCACAGTGTCCAACAATGCGATCTCTGGTTATTGCAGGAAATTGGTCTACCAGAAGCCTTGTGCACCGCGATAAGCTTTCATACTGGTCGTGAGTATAAGGGATCTCATCTGAACCTTCCAACTCAATCCCTATAGAATAGTCATTGCAATTAACTCTATCTTTAAAAGAAGACACGCCTGCATGCCATGCTCTTTTATTAAATGGCACAAATTGCGTGATACCACCATCTCTATCAATGAATAGATGGCTTGATACTTTTAAGCTAGGAATTGTTTTGTAATATGGATGACTATTCGTATCCAATTGATTTAAAAATAAATTTTGAATATTGCCTCCACCAAACTCACCTGGAGGCAAGCTGATAGAATGCACGACAAGTAAACTTATCTCATCATTTGGGTTTCTATCATCACAATGTGGCGACAAAGTGAACTTAGCTTCCAAAATTGTTTGCGTCTGGTTACAAAAAGTAAGATTGTTCATTAAAGTACAAAAATCTATGTTTAATCAGTTTTGCCTATTTTAATGGATTGCAACTGCCCTGTCTTGATTAATCAATAATCTATTTAATCAGACTAATTAATGCAATCCAGCAATTGTTAGTTGAATAGATTTTTATGCAAAAAATTTGCTTGGACTCAAGGCTAGAGTTTTAGCTCTATCGGATGAAACACTATATCCTTTAAAATCAAATTTTAACCTGAGCCATAGAATTCTAATGAACAGCAGCCCCCAAGTTAGCGTGATAATGCTTACTCATAACAGTCAAGCCTATCTGCAAAAGGCGATAGACTCTGTTTACGCACAATCGTTTCAATCCATTGAAATGATTATTGTTGATACCAATTCGACAGATACCACATTAGACATATTGGATCACAACTTTCAAAAGAGTCACTTCCATTTCTATCGTATCAAAGACACCTCTCCGGAGGCTGCTCTGAACTTTGCCCTAAAACAAAGTCAAGGAAATTTCCTGTGCTTTTTAGAGCCTGATGAGCAATGGGCGCCCCATTGTATCGAAAAAAAACTTGAAATTTTGGAAGGAAATCCTGAGATTGATTTAATCTTTAATGAGGTAACCCGACTCGACCATCCTGATTCAAAAGGTTATGCTTTCTTAGCTCGCCACCAATTCCTAGAAGCCTTTCAAGCAGCGATCCATTCCAAACAAGACTCAACTTATTTTTTCAACGACAAATATTTTGACTGCGCTATCAAACATACCCCCTTCATTTGGACCTCATCGATTATGATTCGTAAGGCCATAGCAAAAAAAACTGGCTATTTTGATGAAGAATTAGTAGGCGCGCAAGAAATTGATTATTGGATGCGAATAGCAAAGCATGGATCCATCGCATACTTAAATTTACCTTTGACCATATGGCATCATTATCATAAAGCCACATCACATGTAACAAGCGAAAAAAGCCATTTCAGTACTTTAGCTTGTTACCAAAAAATAAAAGATCACTTAGGCCCTAAACAATACCTTAAATCGTCTGTCAATCAGCGTTTGGCTCTCTGCGCTTTTGCCGGTGGATACGAAGCCATCAACGATAAAGCGCTTAATCGTGCCAGGTATTTCTTTATGAAAGCCTGCTATTATCGTCCAAATTCTCTAAAGTATTGGCTATACGCCATGCTAAGTTTTATACCCGTCTCATTATTTTTAAAACTACGGCGATTCAAAATGAATTATCTCTAAATTAAAATCACTGAGCCAAGCAAGATTCATAAGCTAACTATTCTGAAGCTAATCAACTTGAAAAGCTTTGAGATCAAGTTCATACTTTCCACTATCACCGCTAAAAATGAATTGCTGCTTATTTTTATCTGTCATTTCAACTTCTTTATGATTTGGGATCTGCCATACATGTTTTAATTGTCCATCTTCGTGATAGATTTTCAATTTTAAAGTACCAATCAGATCGTCTGTGTTCCAAGGAGGCGCATCTCTCTCGAGCAACGAAATGACTAACATAATAGATTCATTCTTATCTATATTTTTTTGCCATAGAGCAAGATCCTTTATCTCAGATAAATGCTCTGATAACCAATGCGTTGGAAAATTTGGCAATAAATAAGTGCGGGGTCTTTCAATAGATGAATATTCCGTCACGCTGAAATACAATTCATCACCTTGAGATTCTGTCGACTTTATCTTTTTTAGCTGCTCCAAAGATACTTGGAACTCTGTGCCTGATTTCTCTTGGGCTGCTTGTATTGTAGAGCAACTTAAAAAAGCAAAAACAGTCACTGCCAACAGGCCTTTAAACCTAGACCTTTGCATACTTAACCCCTCCTTGTTGATGTTAAAACTTAAGTACAACGATGATGATGTTTTCACAACTGAGCCCTAAGTGTGAGCAATATAGTTTATCATCTTACTTTGCAAACTTGCTTTGACTATACTCTAAGCATCAAAGCTTACCAGGTCAAGTTAGTTTGTTGTCAACCATGCTAAAAATCTAAGTTATCTCGCTCGTCGCAGACTTAAACTAACAGCCCCACTTATGAAGCAATCCAAGGTCACACGACTGCATATCTAATCACCTTGATATTTTATCAGTTTATAACATATCAACACTTCATTAATATAGAGAATGGCCTCCCTATCCATCATAAAAAGGATTTTATAATGGTTTCATTCCCTACAGAAAAAGAATTAGAGCAAGTTGAAGGTCCTGAAGCATTGGCTTGGGTCAAAGCTCAAAACACCTTATCAGCGCATACTTTTGAAAGCTCACCTAACTTTGCCAAAGCTCAAAAAGATATCCTACAAATTCTTGAATCAAAAGAAAAGATCCCTTACGCAAGGAAATCTGGTGAGTATTACTATAATTTTTGGCAAGATGAAGATCATATACGCGGATTATGGCGCAGGACTTCCTTTGAAGAATACCAAAAAGAAGATCCAACATGGGAAATTATTTTAGACGTCGATCAGCTCGCCAGAGAAGAAGGCGAAAATTGGGTCTTTAAGGGGGCTAACCGCCTAATGCCAGATGGCGACTTATGTCTCGTAACCCTTTCCAAAGGGGGCACTGATGCAAGCTATGTTCGCGAATTTAACATTGATAAAAAGTGCTTTGTTGCTGATGGCTTTTATCTACCTGAAGCTAAATCAAGAGTCGCCTGGTTAGATAAAGATAGACTGTTAGTTGGCACTGACTTCGGTGAAGACTCCCTAACAGACTCAGGCTATCCAAGAATCATCAAATGCCTTGAAAGGAATCAGTCACTCGATGATGCCCAAATTTTATTTGCAGGAGAGCGCTCAGATGTTTCAGTTGGGGCAAGCAGTCAAGTTCGTACTGATGGCGCTTATCATTTTCTATCAAGAGCGACAAGCTTCTTTGAGAGTGAAAATTATTGGCTAAAAATCATGCCAGATAAGACTTTCAAACTAGTCAATATACCCATTCCAAAGACTGCAGAGCTTGATGAAGTTTTTATGGGTAGAGCCTTGATCCTCTTAAAAGATGATTGGGAAATTCAAAACGCCACCTACAAAGCCGGATCATTGATTAGCCTGGCATTAGATTCTATTGAATCAGATGAGTTAGACATTCAATCTTTATTCGAGCCTAGTGATCGCATGGCGATAGAATCTATGGCCACAACAAAGTCTCATATTTATGTCACTGTTAACCACCAGGTTGTGACTGAAATCTATCAGCTTCAACTAGAAGAGAACCATGTTAACATGACTCAGGTACCAATTCCTGAAAACGGTAGCGCAAGCATAGTTAGCGCTGACAACTATAGTGATGATATTTTACTTAATTATCAAAATTTTTTAACCCCTTCTACTCTATATGCTTGCTCACCCGAAGATTTGCAATTAAAAGCGATCAAGTCTGCACCTCATCAGTTTGATGCCAGTGATTTAATGGTCGAGCAACAAATGGTTGCAAGCCATGACGGTACTTTAGTCCCATATTTTCTGGTGCACAAAAAAGATATTATCTTAGATGGCACCAACCCAACTCTGCTCTATGGGTATGGCGGTTTTGAGATTTCACTGACACCTAGCTATAGTGCAACTTTAGGAAAAACCTGGCTCGAAGATGGCGGCGTTTACGCTTTAGCTAATATACGAGGTGGTGGAGAGTTTGGCCCAGCTTGGCACCAAGCAGCCTTAAAAGAAAACAGACAAAGAGCTTATGATGATTTTGAGTCCATAGCACGAGATTTGATTGCAAAAAATATCACATCTCCTAAACATCTTGGGATCCAAGGGGGCAGCAATGGCGGTCTTTTAGTCGGGGTCGCCTTCACGCAACACCCTGAACTATACGGCGCTGTACTATGCCAAGTACCCCTATTAGACATGCTCAAATACCACACACTATCTGCAGGAGCCAGTTGGGTTGGCGAATATGGATCACCTGATGATCCCAAGATGAGAAAAGTCATTGAGCAATATTCTCCATATCATCAGGTTCGGGAGAATGCCACTTACCCAGAAGTGTTTTTTATGACTTCCACTAAAGACGATAGAGTGCATCCATCACATGCGAGGAAAATGGTCGCAAAGATGCAACAAATGGGTCACCAAGTCTACTATTTTGAAACCATCGAAGGTGGGCATGGCGCTGCAGCTAATCTCAAGCAGTCAGCCTACAACAAAGCCTTAACCACGATGTACTTCAAAGACAAACTCATGAAACCATCTTTGGAGCTCCTTGAAGATTTCTCAGCCCTTGCAGCCTCTACGCCACCGCCAATTCGGTTGACTCAACTTAAGAGTCAGGAGCCAGAGCCAAGCTTGGAAAGCCTAACTACCTCCTCAACAAAGCAGGCAATGAAGCGAGCTTAACGATACTTCATGGCACGTGCCACATATAACTTGTGGCACACGCTTTATTTCATCTTGGCGAAACGCCAAATTTAACCAGTTTTTATCAAATATATCATATAGTTAAAGATAGACGCTAAGCTTAACACCGGCTCCAGCTTTTAAGTTGAGCAACTATTAAGACTTGCATCTTAAGCGACTCCATCCTAAAATACGTCGCAATCTCCTTATGTAGGTCTATTTATGGTTAAGTGGTTGTTTATTCAAATGAAAGGGCTCCTAAACTGGTCCTACCTGATTATGAATACCCTCTTTTGGGCAGTTCCTATGTACCTTTACTTCCTATTGAAACATCTTATTCCATCACCATCCTGGAAAAAATATTGGAGTGATAAACTTCATCATATTGGAGAAAATTGGAGCCTCTATAATAAAAAAATTGTTGACCATACTAAAACCATCCGTTGGGATATTCAGGGCGTGCCCCCGTTGAGTCGAGACAAATGGTATTTTATTGCCTCTAACCACCAATCGTGGTCAGACATTATGGTTATCACTTATATTTTTGGAGGAAAAATCCCTTTTATCAAATATTTTGTCAAAGACACCTTAAAGTATTTCCCAATTATCGGGATTGCATGGTCTGCTTTTGAATTTCCAATGATGAAACGCCATAGCTCAAAAAAGCTTGCCAAACATCCTGAGCTTCGCAGTCAAGATATCGAAACAACTTTAACCCTTTGCAAAAAATATCTGCGCAAACCATCCACAATATTAAGTTTTGTTGAAGGCACTCGGTTCACGAAAAAGAAGCACAAAAAGCAGCAATCACCTTTCCAACATATGCTCAAACCAAAGCCTGGTGGAGTCGCCCTCTCTATCAAAGCTCTCAAAGATCATATCGATCATTTAATTCAAGTCACCATCATTTACCCCAAAGGGCATCCAACCTTTTGGCAATTTATGTGCGGCGATGTTAGAGACATTAAAGTCATCATTAACCATGTACCCATCCCTGAAAAATTTAAAACTGGCGACTATGCCAATGATCCCATTTTTAGAGAAGAAATAAAAATATGGCTCAATAATATTTGGGAAAAAGCAGATCAAGAAATGCAAACTCACTATGCAGCTACCCCCAAATTAGCCAAAAGCAATCAAACAAGACTTACTGTCTAAACAGAGAGTAAGTCTGCTTGACACAGTCCAGCGTTTTTAAGCTTCAAAATTCATATTTTATCTCACAAAGAAACCTTAGGACTTGAAAGGCAATGCCCTCATGGCCTTAGCTTTAACCTGCAAGAACTGAGTCAATATCAAAAAAAGCTACTTTTAAACCAAAAAACTTATGGCTAGTCTATACTTGTGCCCTTTTGTAATCATGGATAATCGAGAACACAGCACTTTCTTTAATATTTCTATTCTCATGCAACTTTTTCCCGATAACCTTGTCATAGCAGAAGAGCTTATATACATGGCTATCATAGATGGGCGCCATGGCGTGAGGTTTTAATAAGAGCATAGTACCAATGTACAGCTTGAATTACTGAAATAATGACTTTTAGTAGAAAAAAGTTGCTGTCATTCTTTTTGACAGTGCAAATTAGTACTATGGTCCAATAGTGAAAAAAACCCCTTTATGCTCTTATTGTGTATAGAGTTGAAATAGATGTCATTTTGCGTGCATGAGCACTTATTTAAGACATCATCATTATACAGGGCTATCAACATGAGTAACAATGAAAATTCACCACCTAATGATGGACAGCCAAAAAGCACTGGACAAACAGAAGCTAACGCTTCAACGCTAGACGCTAGCAAAGATTTGCTCAACAAAGGCAAAGACTATATAGAGAAAACGATTGACTCTATTAGCCAGGCACAAGATATGGTGACCCAAGAGAATGCCAATAAAAAGGCAGCACAGGATGCAGATGCTCTATTAAAGCAAAGAGAAGCGTTAGCTCTGGAAGAAGACTTAACTGAGCCCAAGTCTGAAGACGACTCTGAAAACTCAACTCAAACCACAGAGCAAACAGTGACAGCCCAAACTGTAGACTCTGTGACAAGTGAGCCCCTATTAGAAGACAATGCAAATAAGCCCTTATCAGATGAAGAAAAGAAACGATTAGCTGAAGAAGATGGGTTAACCATTGAGGAAATTGAAGCATTAAGTGCCACCGCCGCAGGTCCTGCAGCTGCTCAGGGTGAAGGTGGCTTTAGTCAACCACCACACCTTACACATGGTAGCTTTGAAGTGCCGATCAGTTTACCTAGAGACTTAGGTATTCCTGGGTTATCAGGCGGAGGAGAAGAATACATACCACAGATATTTGGCGTTCAATCCCAGCAGGTAGCCCCCGATAGAATTCCTGAAGGTGAAGATGACACTGTCGACGCTCAAGGTGAGCTCTTAAAGGTGCATGAAGATTCATTAGTAAACGGTAGTACCCCAGGCATGAATCCCATTGTACGCCAAGGTAATGTCCTGCTTAACGATGATCTAGGCGACGAGCCTATTCAATTCACTAATTTAACCATTGACGGATTTATAGTCGACATGTCTGATCCAGACATTTGGACAGTTGATTTGGGGTACGGCACACTCACACTATACGTGAATGATGTTGGACCAAATATGCAAGGTGACTTCATTCTAGAACTTACTGGTGATGCTCCTCACGACGCTATTCAAGGTAAGAATGAGCTTAATCTTGTTTTTTCATACACTTTTGAAGATATCGACGGTGATGAAGCTAGTGCAAATATTATTGCCACTGTGGTGGATGATATTCCATCAATCGAATCAAACCCTGAAGCCAACCCTGTTTTAGTTGTTGATGATTCAAATTTTGCATTTGATGCTATGGGTGATTTTTCAACGCTTTTTACATCAGTAGCTGGTGCTGATGGTGCCACGATTGAATATTCTCTTGGCATTAGCGAGCCCAATGTCGATAGTGGCTTAGTCGATACCTTATCAAATCTGCCTGTCCTTTTATCGATGGATGGCACCGATG